>DNFX01000215.1 GCA_003486795.1 Actinomycetota bacterium | reverse complement strand
AGTAGTGCTTTTATCATTAAGCTTTCCTGAAAGCTTGCGTATCTGATTTTTATGCATTAACAGTTTTCTTGTCCTGTAGGGTTGCGTCTCTTCTATTCTTGATTTGCTGTAGGGGGAAATATGCATATTATATAAAAACAGTTCATCATTTTTTATTCTTGCATAACTATCCTTAAGATTCACTTTGTGCTCTCTCAGGGATTTTACTTCATTTCCTTTAAGAATAATTCCTGCCTCATATTTTTCTATAATAAAAAAATCATGAAAAGCTTTTTTATTCTGGGCAACTGTTTTTTTGTTTTCTTCTTTTCTGTCTTTGCTCATTTTAACAACTTTTTCATTTCCTCGACAGCTTTGTCTTTCTGAATATCTGTTTTTGAATCAGGATCCAGTGATACTTTTATATCCGGTTCAATGCCGGTGCCATCAATGGATTCACCAAGTGGCAGATAGTATTTGGCTGTAGTAAATTTGATTCCGGAACCATCTGAAAGTATATGAAGAGTCTGGACTGTCCCTTTGCCGAAACTTTTTTCTCCTACAAGAACAGCTCTTTTATGATCCTGAAATGCACCGGCCGTTAGTTCAGATGCACTTGCAGAATATTCATTAATAAGGACTATGAGCGGGATATCAGGATATTTTCCTTCAGTAGCATTATAGTCCCTGCTTACCTCTTTCCCGTCAACTCTTCCGATTACCCTGACGATTAGCTTATCTTTTTCAAGGAACAGATCACAAAGATTTACTGCATCATCAAGAACACCTCCGAGATTATTTCTTAAATCAAGTATAACTCCCTGTGCACCGTTTTTGATCATGTTGTCTATTTCTTTTTCTACCTGTTCTGCTCCGCCCTCCTGAAAATCATAGTACTGAATGTAGGCAATATTTCCGTCAATCATTTCAGAGACATAATTCGGTACCGTAAATGTTCCTCTTTTTATTGTAAGCTCAAAACTTTTTATCTCTGATGGCCTGTAAAAAGTAATACTGACATCCGTCCCTACTGGTCCTGTTATCTTTGAAACTACTTCCTCAAGTGTAATTCCCCCAACATCTTCACCATTTACCTTTTTTATTAGATCACCCTGCCGGATATCAAGTGAAGAGGAAGGGCTGTCAGGTATCACCTTAACAACTTCCACCTGTTTTTTATCATTAAGGGTTACTATTATTCCTATACCTCCGCTCATTACACCCTTATATGATTCCATTATTTTTGCATATTGTTCTTTGGAAAAATATTCGGCATGATTATCCTCAAGTTTTAATAATATTCCCTGTATTGCAGCAATTATAAGTTCGTTTTTGGTTTTTGGATTAATAGCTTCCTTCAAAATAAGTTCTATTGTCTGCTCAATTGATTTGACACTTGTTTCAGAAGATTCCTGCTCATCCTTGGAATCAGAAATATTATCTGATGTAGCTGTTTTGGGCAGCAGCTCGTTTATTTTCGGAACCCTTATATTGAATTTATAAGTAAAATCAAGCCCCAGTAAAAATCCGGAACCGAAAACAAGTATTGCCAGAATAACAACTAATATAATTTTTAAAGCTTTTAATCTTTTCATTCCATACTTTCTTCGAATTTTTTTATAGTGTAATATGCTAACGCTTATCTTAAATTAAATTTTAAAAAACTTGAATTAATTTTTAAATAAATAAAAAGGGAGATAGTTCTTTTCTCTGATTGTTTATTGAATATAAATAATTGGCAGAATGGGTCGATTTTTCTCTAAAGATAACCTAAGGGATTCTGAGCAACACCATTTATTCTTACTTCAAAATGAAGATGAGGTCCTGTAGTCCAGCCTGTGGTACCCACATATCCGATTACCTGTCCCCTCTTTACCATCTGACCCTGACCTACTGCAAAGCTTGACATATGTGCATAAAAGGTTGCAAAACCGCCACCGTGATATATAAGTATCGAATAACCATATCCGCCTGAGTAAGAAGCCTGCAGAACTTCTCCTCCGTCAGCAGCAACTATAGGTGTTCCGCTTGGTGCAGCAAGATCAACACCTGAATGGAATCTTATGCCTCCGAAAATAGGATGCCTTCTGTTGCCAAACCCTGAGATTAGTCTTCCCGCTGTCGGCCATTGAAGTCTGCCACTCGGAGCGCTTCCATACCTTAAAGACTCAAGCACTCTCTGAATTTCTGTTTCCTTTGCAGTAAGCTGTGCTTCCATCGCAATAAGAGCATTCTTATCAGCTTTTGCACTTGAGAGAAGATTCTTTTTTTCATCCAGAATGCCGGATATTTCCGTTTTTTTCTGCTCAGCCTGGGTTACCAACTTTTCAAGATTGGATTTTTGTTCATTCTGCTTTTTCTGGAGCTCCATAATACTTTGTTGAACACTTAATGTCGCATTCTTCTTGTCTTTTATTTCTTCGATTATTACTGCATCCTGGTCAGCCAGAAGATTCATCAATTTTAGCTTTGACAAAAGCTCAGTAAAGCTCTGAGCTTTAAAAATAACATCAAGAATATTTGTATTCCCGTTTTTATAAATGGCAGCAACTCTGTTATTAAGTATTTCAGATTTGGCGTCAAGTTCCTTATTTATCTCCAGAAGTTCATTTTCTTTGACTGCAAGATCGATTGCGGTTTTATCAATATTGCTTTTTACATCGGAAAGACTGGTGTTTAAGTCATTTAGCTGGTCAAGACTTGACAGCAGCTGATCTTCTACATTGTTAACCTGGCTGAGGTACTCCTGTTCCTTTTTCTTGGCATCTTCGATTTTCTTTTTTGTTTCTTCTTTTTCTTTTTTTATCTGTTCAAGCTGATCTTCAAGAGAACCGCCGGATAAAGGTGCAACAGGTATTAATGTAAAGATAATGAGCACACATATAAAAATTGAAATTGCTACGATTAAATTGCTTCTTTTTTTCATAATCATGAATATTATTATACCTTCAAATATCTTCTCAATGCAAATCCACTGCTGAGAAGGCCTATTAGTACTCCTATAACAATAATTGCAAGATATATAAATAAAATTACATTATTTGAGCCCAATAGAGCAAGATTTTTAATTCTCATTGTTTCAACTAATGCAGTTTCACCTTTTATCAGAAGAAATCTGTTAAGAAAATACAGAAGAAGAACTGCTATACCGCCACCGACAAAGCCTTCAAAAGATCCCTCGAAAAGGAAAGGTGCCCTTACATACCAGTTTGTTGCTCCAACAAGTTTCATTACCTCTATTTCTCTTCTCCTTGCATATATTGAAAGCCTGATGGTATTGAAAATCAGAACCATTGTTGCAAGGACAAGGATAATTATTATAAGCAGCGCAATTGTACCAGTGACTGCAGTTATTGAAAATAATTTTTTAACATAATTTCTTCCATAAATAACTTCATCTACACCTTCGATATTCCCTCCGTCTCTGTTAACAAATCTTAAGGCTACCTGCTCTATTTTCTGGGGATCTTTTAATCTGATTTCAAAGGATGCAGGCAGAGGATTACCCTGTATTTCTTTAAGTATGTCGCTTCCTTCATTCTGTTCTTTAAAACGTTCGAGTGCCTGATCTTTTGAAATATAAATAACTTCTTCAACTTCCGGCCAGCCTTTTATCTCATTTTCTATATAGACTTTTAAATCATCAGATATATTATCTTTTAAATAAACCGCTATCTCTACCTGATTTTCAATGGAATTCAAAATACTCTGAATATCAAAAACAATTATTGAAAAAACTCCGACCATGAATAAAGTTATTGCAACAGTAGTAATAGCAGTAAATCCCATCAGGAAATTTCTTCTCAGACTGGAAAAAGTTTCTCCGAAAATATGCTTTGGTCGAAATACCAGGCTCAAGATCCGTACACCCCTCTTCTCTGATCTCTTATGATTATTCCGTCTTCAAGCTCCACTACTCTTCTTCTCATTGCATTTACTATTGATTTTTCATGTGTCGCCATAACCACAGTCGTACCTATAAGATTAATTCTTGAAAGTAATTTCATTATTCCTTCCGAAGTGGCAGGATCAAGATTGCCGGTAGGTTCATCTGCAAGCAATATCGGCGGTCTGTTTACAAATGCTCTTGCAATACAAACTCTCTGCTGTTCACCACCGGAAAGCTGATGCGGAAATGAGTCCATCTTGTTATACAGTCCCACAAGTTTTAATACCTGCGGAACCTGGGCTTTGATTATATAATTCGGCTTTCCGATTACCTCAAGTGCGAATGCGATATTCTCAAATACAGTTCTGTCAGAAAGAAGCTTGTAGTCCTGAAAAATACATCCGATATTTCTTCTGAGCTGAGGTATTCTGTTATTTTTCAGATTACAGATATTTCTGCCAGCAATGAATATGGTTCCGCTCGTTGAAGAGATTTCCTTTATAAGTAATTTTATAAATGTGGATTTCCCTGAACCGCTTGGGCCAACCATAAAAACAAATTCTCCCTTTTTGATTACAAGGTTAATATCTTTCAGTGCAACAGAATCATTTTCATAAATCTTGCTTACGTTTCTAAATTCAATCATATTCATAATTAAAAACCTTGCAGGGTAAAACTGTAAAAACAAATGTCCAAAAATTCTAAAAAGGATATTAACATAACAGCTTTAGATAGTCCATAAATTTAGTTTTGTTTTAGTTTTGTTTTATATTTTTTTCAAGATAAGACTTTATAAATATATCGATGTCTCCGTCAAGAACTGAGTTGACATCACCGACTTCAGTATTAGTCCTGTGATCTTTTATCATCTGATATGGCTGGAGAACATAGCTTCTAATCTGACTCCCCCATCCGATATCTTTTTTTTCTCCTCTTATTCCTTCTATCTCATCCATTTTCTTTTTTATTTCAATTTCATAAAGCTTTGATCTTAATATTTTCATTGCGGTTTCTTTATTAATCAGCTGGGATCTTTCATTCTGACAGGAAACGATAATACCTGTAGGTATATGTGTTATCCTGACTGCTGAATCCGTAACATTCACATGCTGCCCTCCTGCGCCGGTAGAGCGGAATGTATCTATTTTCAAATCATCTTTATTTATTTCAAGCTCTATATTGTCTTCAATAAGCGGTATTACATCAACTGCAGCAAAAGAGGTATGTCTCCTTTTTGAAGAATCAAAAGGACTTATCCTCACAAGCCGGTGCACTCCCTTTTCAGATTTCAAAAGACCGTAAGCATTATTTCCTGAAACAGTAAAGGTAACATTCTTTATACCTGCTTCGTCTCCTGGAAGATAATCTGTTATCTTATAGCTAAATTTCTTTTTTTCTATCCATCTTGTGTACATTCTTAGAAGCATTTCCACCCAGTCGTGGGATTCTGTTCCTCCGGCTCCGGGATGAATATTGACTATTGCAGGATTATTATCATAAGGTCCGCTTAAAAGTATTTTTTCTTCTGTAATGCTTATAAGCTCCCTGAGTTCTGAAATATTCTGCTCAAGCTCATCTTTAATTGCAGAATCATTTTCAATAGCCAGCATATCTGCCGCTGTTCTGGCATCCTCGAGTTTTTCATACATTTTGCCATAAAGCTCAATATCATCTTTAAGATTATTTATCTTCTGCATAGTGCTTTGGGCTTTTTCATAATCATCCCAGAAACCCTCTCCTGAAGCCAGAAGATTAAGATTTTCAAGACTGTCTTTCTTTTTTTCTATTTCAAAGACAACCTCTCAGGTATTCAATCTTGTCCTTAAGCTCTTTTACCAGTTCACTATATTGTATTTCTTCATTTTGGATTTCATTCATTTATCGGCCTTCTTGAAAATTTTTTTAAAGATTTGCGCCGCAGCACTTTTTATATTTTTTACCACTTCCACAAGGACAATTGTCAT
>DNFX01000146.1 GCA_003486795.1 Actinomycetota bacterium | reverse complement strand
GTTGAAATGTTTGTTGGTGTTGGTGCTTCAAGAGTAAGAGATCTTTTTGCCCAGGCAAAAGCAACCCAGCCTTCTATCATATTTATGGATGAAATAGATGCAGTCGGCAGGCACAGGGGTGCAGGTCTGGGAGGCGGCCATGATGAAAGAGAACAGACATTAAACCAGCTGCTTGTGGAAATGGATGGATTTGATGTGGACAGCACGGTAATACTTATTGCGGCAACAAACAGGCCGGATATTCTTGATCCTGCCCTTTTAAGACCGGGAAGATTTGACAGACAGATAGTCGTTGACAGACCTGACCTTCTGGGAAGAGAGAAAATACTTGAAGTTCATGCGCAGGGAAAACCACTGGATAAAGATGTTGTTTTGAAAACTATTGCAAAACAGACACCTGGTTTCACGGGAGCGGATATAGCCAATCTGTTTAATGAATCAGCACTTCTTGCTGCAAGACATAATAAAAAGAAAATAAGTATGTTTGAAATAGAACAGGCAATCGAACGTGTGATTGCAGGACCGGAAAAGAAAGCAAGAGTTATTTCAGAGAAAGAAAAAAGAATAATTGCATTTCATGAAGCAGGCCATGCTCTTCTTGCCTATATTCTTCCAAATACTGATCCTGTTTATAAAATATCAATCATATCAAGAGGGCGAGCGCTCGGTTACACGATAACTCTACCTGAAGAAGACAGGTTTCTCAGATCCAAATCTGAAATATTTGATAATATAAAGATGCTTCTTGGCGGAAGAGTGGCTGAGCAGCTTATTTTTAATGATATAACAAGCGGAGCACAGAATGATATTGACAGAGCAACAAAGTTTGCAAGACAGATGGTAACAGAATACGGTATGAGCGATAAACTTGGTCCTGTTGCTTTCAAAGGTGAACAGGATGAAGTATTCCTGGGAAATCAGCTGGTTTCAAAACCACATTATAGCGACAAAGTCGCTTCCATGATTGACGATGAGGTACATTCAATAGTAGACAGCTGTTATAATTCAGCAAGGGATCTTCTTATAGAACATAATGATATTTTAAACGAACTTGCAGCAAAGCTGATTAAAAAAGAAACTCTTGATAAAGAAGAAGTCATTGCCATACTGGGCAAAATAAAAGTAAATAAGAATGAAGGCTTCAAAGCCAGGGAATACCATGATGAGAAGACAGAAAAAAAACCTGAAATAAAAAAAAGAACAAGAAAAACCAGTGTTACCAAGAGTACGGATTCTGAAAGTTATAAAGAAAATATTTCTGGAAAAAATAATTAAAAATAAAAGTGAAGCCGGGTTTAATTGGATAAAAAACTTATAGAAGAAGGCGTAAGGAATATTTTAAAAGGTATAGGCGAAGATCTGAGCAGAGAAGGTCTTGCTGGTACTCCTAGAAGAGTCGCTGAAATGTATGAAGAGATTTTTTCAGGCATTGATCAGGATCCTTCAGCTGTCCTTAAGACAATGTTTGATGAGAATCATGATGAAATAATAATAATAAAAGATATTCCTTTTTATTCAGTTTGCGAACATCATCTTATCCCTTTTATCGGAAAAGCTCATGTTGCATATATACCAAATATAAACGGTGAAATTGCAGGCCTGTCGAAAATAACCAGGATGTTCGATATAGTTGCAAAAAGACCACAGGTACAGGAAAGACTGACAACTATCGTTGCAGATACTTTAATGAATAGACTGGGAGCAAGAGCTGTAATGGTAATTGTTGAAGCAGAACATCTATGTATGAGTATGAGAGGCGTGAAAAAACCTAAGACACTCACTGTAACTTCTGCTGTAAGGGGATTATTCAGAAAAAACGCTGCTTCCCGCGCTGAAGCAATTGCTCTTATTAAAGATGGAATATAAGATTAGACAACTTTTCTTAAAAGATAAGTCTGAAGCAGAAAAAGAATTTGCCAGGATAAAAGCTACTTCCCATGGCATCAGAATAATGTCAGAGAAACTCTTCAATCTTGTTTTAAAAATAAAGGAAGTCGATAATAAAGCTGCAAATATAATAAAACAGGAAATGCTGTCAAGAAATGGCGAAGCAGTTATATCCAGGGAATCTATTTATCTGGGCAATGGAAAATCAGACATAATAATATTCGGCACTGAGAAAAATATAAGAAGTCTTGCAGAAAAAATCAAATCCCAGCCCTTCGGTTTAAAATCACTGTCATCAGAGATAAAATCATTTCTTGATCGTAAAGATGATTATGAAATAAAAACCGATCTTAAAATAGCCGGCAAGGTTTTTCATGAGAATGAAAAACCGCTGATAATGGGGATACTGAATTTGACTCCTGATTCATTTTATGATGGAGGAAAATATTCAAGTCCTGATGATGCATACAGAAAAGCATCTGAAATGATCTCTGAAGGAGTATCAATCATTGATGTGGGGGGTATGTCAACAAGACCGGGATCAGAAGAAATAGATATTGAAGAAGAAATAAAAAGAACAATTCCTCTTATAAAGAAAATAAAGAAAAATAATGACGTACTTGTTTCAATTGATACATACAGAAGCAGGGTTGCGGAAAAAGCAATTGATGCCGGTGCAGACATAATTAATGATATAAGCGGCCTTATGCTTGACAATAAAATGAAAAATGTTGTTGCATCAAATAATGCAGACATCATTATCATGCATATGAAGGGAACTCCCAGAGATATGCAGACAAATCCTGTTTATGAAGATGTAGTTGAAGAAATATATTCATTTTTTTATTCCCAGATAAATTATGCAGTTGAAGCAGGAATAGACAGGGAAAAGATAATAATAGATCCGGGAATAGGTTTCGGTAAAACCGTGAACGATAATTATACTATTCTGAAAAATATTGAAGAATTCAAAAGTCTGAACATGCCGGTTATGATAGGTGCATCCAGAAAGTCTTTTATCGGAGCTGTTTTAAAACTTCTACCGGAAGAAAGACTGGAAGGGAGTCTTGCCATTGCATCTTACTGCGCACTTAAAGGAATTGATATTTTACGGGTTCATGATGTCAGAGAGACAATTAGGGCTGTCAAAGTAATAAATGCAATAACATATGGATATGACAGGAAATGTTTAAAATATTAATAAAAGATCTTGTTCTGTATGGTTATCACGGCGTAAATGAATCTGAAAAGAAAAAAGGCCAGTATTTTGTCTATAACTTAGAAATAAAGCTTAAAAAAAATTATAAAGTAAAAGATGACGCTATTGAAAACACTCTCAACTATTCTGAAGCAATAAGAATATTAAAAAGAACAAACAATGATAACAGATTTGATCTTCTGGAAACTCTTTCTTATACCTGTGCGGCTGAACTGTTTATGATGTCAGAACTTATCGAAGAGATAAAAATAACAGTAGAAAAGATTAATCCTCCTATAAGGGAAAAGTTAAAAAGCGTGGGAGTAACTTTAAAACTAAAACGGAAAGATTTTCTGCATTACAATGAAATTGTTGACAGAGAAAATAATAAAAATAATATTAAAGATAAATTAAAAATCTGCTATCTTTCACTAGGCTCCAACCTTGGTGACAGACTGGGAAATCTGAAACAGGCGGTAAGTATTCTGTCTGATAAAGATATCTTAAGGATTTTAAAAATTTCTTCCATATATGAGACTGAACCAATGTATTTTAAAAAACAGTCTGAATTTTACAATATTGTCATTAAAACCGAACTGGAATCCGGCTTAAGCCCCTTTGTCCTTCTCGGATATCTGAAAGATATTGAATATGAAATGGGAAGACAGGAAAGTTCATTTAAAAACAGCCCGAGAATAATAGATATTGACATACTGGATGTTGAAGATACTGTTATTGACAGCGATATACTAAAATTACCTCATGACCGCATGAAAGAAAGAAATTTTGTTCTTGTTCCGCTTTCTGAAATAGCACCTGATTATATTATTGACGGTATCAAGATAAAGGATTATATAGAAAAATGTAATTATCAAGATAAAATTGTAAGAATAAAAGAAAATATTGTGATTATCTGAAAAACCAATTTTTCATTTAAAAACCTTTCCCAGCTTTTTAAATTTTATTTGAGATAAGTCTATCAAAATGATAATATTTACGTGTTATTAATTTTAATTTAATAACACGATTTTTTATTAATTGTTTCACAAGGAGTTATTATGCATATACCTGACGGTTTTGTTGATTTTAAAACTGCAGTAACTACATCAGCGTTTACTTTGTCAGGATTTATTTATTCGATTTTTAAAGTAAAACAATATTTCAGGGCAAAAGTCATAGTGATAATGGGTGTTTTTGCAGCACTTATTTTTGCTGCCCAGATGATTAATTTTACTATTCTGGGAGGAACTTCAGGCCATTTGCTCGGAGGGGCTCTTGCGGCAATAACATTAGGTCCTTTTGCCGGAAGCATCATAATAACAGCAGTGCTCGTGATACAGGCATTCATATTCGGGGACGGAGGGATATTTGCATTAGGCGCAAACGGATTTAACATGGCAATAATAGGAGTTTTCGGAGCATATTTTTTTTACTGGCTTATCAAAAGAATATCGAAAAGAAAAATAGTCTTTTATAGTGCAGTAGCATTTTCTTCATGGATTTCTGTAGTACTTGCTTCTTTCTTTGCCGCACTTGAACTTGGAATCTCCGGAATTTATTCATTTGGGCTTACCCTTCAGTCAATGGTCTATATACATATGATTATAGGACTGGGAGAAGCCGCTATAACTACTTTTATTATTTTCTTTATAGACAGGATTCGTCCTGAACTAATTCTGACTAAAAACTGGGAAAACAAACCTGCTGCGGCAGAAGTAGAAAATAAAATAACTACAGGTTAAAAGGAGCATCTGCAATGAATAGAAAAGACAAAGTTGCGATTTTTTTAATAGTTCTGGCTACGCTTGCTACAGGATTATTTCTTTCACCACTTGCATCTTCACATCCGGACGGACTTGAAAGAATAGCTGAAGATTACGGTTTTATTGAAAAAGCAAAAAACATTGTCAGTATCGATTTTCCTATTCCTGACTATGAATTCCCCGGAGTGGAAAGTTCTTTCTGGAAAACTTCATTATCCGGTTTTGCAGGAATAATAATAATGTTTGTTATTTTTGGAATTATTTATTTTGCCGTAAATATTGCAAAAAAAGACAGGGATGGCATTAATAAAGATAATATTCTTAAATGAAAAATATATTCAGCACTCCCTTAAAACTAATTATTTCTATTGTTTTGATCTTTCTTCTTAACAGTCTGGAGAACGGAAATTTTTTATTTCTTGCTGTTTTTAGTGTCTTTGCAGTGTTTATAATGCTTTCTTTTTTACCCAACTGGAAAATCTTTTTTAAAAGATTCTTAAGAATTATCCCGGTACCTGTTTTTCTTTCTGTTTTTGTACCGTTTTCCGGAAAGGGAAATGTAATATATTCTATAAACTGGAAAATAATCAGTTTATCTGTAACCGATATGGGTCTGATTACTTTTTATTCAGTTTTAATAAAATCATTTTTAAGTATAGCAATTATTACGGCATTGATGTCCTCAAGCAAAGAAAGAGAAATTTTCTACAGTCTCAGAAGATTCAGATTGCCTGGTATTTTTGTTATGACTATGTTTCTGATGTACAGATATATTTTTCTTTTCAGGGAGGAATTCAATACAGGCTGCAAGGCAATAAACGCAAGAATATTTAAAAGAACATATTTTTCATACAACAGGAAAATATCATATCTTATAGGGAGTATTTTTTTAAAGTCTTTCAACAGAGCAGAAAACATATACAAAGCCATGGCTGCCAGAGGATTTGATGGTGATTTCTACATTTCACAAGATGAGATAACAATAAAAAAATCAGGAATGCTTTTAATGTCTTTTATATTGGCGTCAGCAATTGCAATAAGAATAATCGATATCTTTATATAAAAATATTTATGAATTTTATTAAAAATAGGATAAAGAAGAAATATAAAACTGACAGTGTTATTATTGAAAAACAAGATTTTCAAGATACCTGTGATTACGCTGTCCGTGTAAGAAATTTCAGTTATTCCTATAGAAATGCAGGCAGTGCAGGTGATTTTGCTCCGACATACAGGAAAGTCCTTAACGGAATAAATATGGATATAAAAAAAAATGAGAAATTGACGATTATAGGACCAAATGGTGCCGGGAAATCAACTTTATTGTTAAATATCGCAGGACTTATGGATGAAAGTGAAGGCTTCAAATCAGATAATTGCGGGAATATTTCTATTTTCGGAAGGGAAATAAGTAAAAGAAATCTGTTTGAAATCAGGGAAAAAATTGGTTTTGTTTTCCAGAATCCTGATGACCAGCTTTTTTCAACTTCAGTTAGGGAAGATGTTTCATTCGGGATAATAAATAAACTCAAAAGACAAAACGATTCAAGAGCAGGAGACAGGGCTTATATTGAATCAGTAGTCAGAAAATGTCTTGATATAGTAAATCTGAGGGATCGGGAAGATGAAATACCGCACTTTCTGAGTTTTGGCGAGAAAAAAATGTGCGCTCTTGCGACAGTTCTTTCTTATGAGCCTGAAATCTTTATACTTGACGAACCTTCAAGTAATCTTGATCCAAAGAACAGATCTGATTTTATAAAACTTATCAAATCGCTTGAAAAAACTGTTATTGTTTCTACTCACGATATGGATCTTGCTTATGAATTTTCAAACAGAAGCATAATCCTATACAAAGGCAGTATTGTATATGATGGAAGCACAAAAGAAATATTGCAGGACAGAGACTTTCTGCAGAAAATCGGCCTTGATATGCCTTTATCAATAAAAAATACAGCCAAATTCTAATTTCTTTTTTATTTAAATCCCCATTTATTATAATATGTTATCTGAAAATATGATTTGCCCCAGAAGCTGTCAATGTAGTTTTAATTAAATTTATTATTGATTATTTCAGGAGTTAAGATGTTTCTTGCAATAGATATCGGTAATACACATACAGTTATAGGTTTATTTAAAGAAGATGAATTAATTTCTTCATGGAGAATGGGTACTCCCCGTTATAAATATGAAACCTCCGACGAAATCGGAACAATAATAATGAATTTTTTAAGAAATTCAGGATTTGCCAATAATGAGATAAAGGAAATAGCAATTTCCAGCGTGGTCCCAAGGGTAATGAATGAGATAAGCAGCATGAGCAGAAAATATTTCATGGTCGAACCTTTAATAATAGATAGTACTATAAATACAGGTCTTAAAATATTATATGATTTTCCAAAGGAAATCGGAGCAGACAGAATTGCCAACTCAGTAGCAGCAATCGATTTTTATGGAACCCCTTCCATTGTAGCTGATTTTGGCACTGCAACCACTTTTGACATAATATCTTCTGCGGGTGAATATGTGGGGGGTGTTATTGCTCCCGGTATTGAGATTTCTTCAGAAGCTTTATTTAATATTGCAGCAAAACTATCAAAAGTTGATTTGAACTGGCCTGAAACTGTAATAGGTAAAAATACCTATCACGGACTAAGAGCAGGCATTCTTTATGGTTTTCTGGGACAGGTAGATTTTATTCTGGAAAAAATAATTGAGGAAATGGATAAAGATGATAAAGGATTTAATCCTATTATAATAGGTACCGGAGGATTATCTGTTCTCCTTGAAAATAAAAGCAGATACATCAAGATTTTTGATATGGATCTTACGCTTAAAGGAATAAGATTGTTATTTAAAAGAAATAGGAAATAATTTCTTATGTAATTGTTATTTGCATATTAATAATTCAGATTATGGTTTCTAGAGATATTACGGACATAATTTTTCAGTTAAGAGAAACAGTTCTTCCCACAATTGAAAATTTTAAAAAAGAATATGGTGTTCAGATGAATTCCGATTTATATCTGACTGAATACAATCCTTTTTTTATTGGTAATATTAAAATAAATAATCCTGTTATTTCTGCTCCAATGGCAGGGATAAGTGATAATACATACAGGATATTTGCAAAATTTTTTGGCAGTTCACTTCTTTATTCAGAGATGGTTACAAGCTATGGGCTTATTTACGGACACAAGAAATCAATAGAAATGACTAATGCTACAGAACAGGAAAAGCCTTTCGCACTGCAGTTATTTGGCTCAATTCCTGAAATAATTGCAGAAGCAGCCGGAATAGTCGAAGATAAATCAGAAATAATAGACATAAATATGGGATGTCCGGTTCCGAAAGTGATAAAAACCGGAAGTGGTGGAGCTCTTTTAAAAAATGAGGATTTAATAAAAAAAATTATAAAAAAAGTAAAGAACTCGATAAAAAAACCTTTGACAGTGAAGCTCAGACTCGGATGGGATTCTGATTCGATTAATATTATGAAAACAGCCATGATTGCTGAAAGTGAGGGTGCCGATGCGATCGCAGTACATGCAAGAACTGTCAAGCAGGGATACAGCGGTCAGGCTGATTATTCATTTTTAAAAAATCTGAAAAAGAAAATAAAAATACCTTTAATCATAAGCGGAGATATAAATAATCCTTTTAGAGCTTACAGATTGTTGCAAGATACAAATTGTGAAGGGATAATGATAGGCAGGGCAGCAAGAGGGAATCCGTGGATTTTTGCAGTAATTCTGGCAGGGATTATTATGATACACAGGAATATATTGAATGAAAGTGATTCTGAGTTGACAAAAAAGTTTAAAAAAGATATTGATTATTTTTTAAATAACGATATAAAAGTAAAGATACTTATTTTATACCTGAAAACTCTTATTTATTTTAAAGGAGATGAAAAAGCAGTAAAAGAGTTTCGCAAGATTCTCGGATGGGCTTTTAAGGGTATGAAAAATATAA
>DNFX01000136.1 GCA_003486795.1 Actinomycetota bacterium | reverse complement strand
CCGAACCTCTTTTTGCCGAGATTACAGCATTCTTTAATGAAGAATTTGAAGGCCATCTGACGAAACTTTCAGGTTTGCTGCCATCATTGTTTCCCGGAGAAAATTCAATCTGGTAATCATCACCATTAAGAAAAGGTATGTTGAAATCCTGTTCCAGCTCAGAATCAAAAACCAGAACCACGCTGTCGCCATTGTTTATAAGATTACCACTGAAAGATTGATTTACCACATCATCTGTGACTTTTATAAAAAAATAAAAATTGTCATCATCCCAGCAGGAAGAAAAAATACCGGATATGTCTGATGCATTCACATAATTCTCTTTTTTTAGTGTAGGGTTAAAACCCGTAAATTTTTCATATAACTCCCAGTCGTCAAGGTTACTATCAATAACAGGGGGCTTATAGCATTTATAAGAAAATATAGGATTGGCATTCTGGGTTCTGTATTCTGCTTTTGTCAGTATATCATTTTTTTTCTTTTCTATATCTACATCTGTTTGTGTTGTGGATTCTGTAAGTTCTTCATTTCTGTAAATGACAGAAAAATCAATTTTTTCACTTGTATAGATGGGTTTGCCATCAGCATCTATAATTCTTGCATAGATTGTAAATGAGTTAGAAGAAGTAGGTGACCAATTAAAATCAAGAGCATCCTTTTCAAGTGTCCTGATGAGTTTCTCGTTGATATAAACTTCGATACTGCAGTCAAGTTCTTCAATATTTTTTGATTTTATATTAATGGGTATTGTCTCATTGTTATTTACAATTTCGAATTCCTGGTTTTTGGAAGGAGATTCGAAATAAAGATTGTAATCATCGGGTTCTTCTGTAAAAACCTCGGAACTGCCTGAAAAAAAATCAAGTGGAATAAGATTTATAATAGTAAAAAAAATAATTAAGGACAGAGCGATAATAATAACAATAGTAATAATAGGAAATCTGTCCAGAAAAAATGTTTTATTCTTTTTTATCTGCTTTTTTTTAATATCATTCATATTTTTTAATAATAACCGAAATTTCATTACTCATGAGAGTCCTGCTGCTTTTTTCTTTCTTCAATTTGAATCTCTGCAAGATTATGAGGCAATTCATCATAATGAGAAAATTTTTGCTTGAATATACCTCTTCCCTGTGTCATTGATTTAAGATCAACAGCATAATTAAATGTTTCAGACTGGGGAACAGATGCTTTGATTACTTGATTATTCTTTTCTGCGGAAATACTTATTATTTTCCCTCTTTTTGAATTTATATCTCCGATTATATCTCCCATATACTCTTCAGGTACAGATATTTCAAGCTCCATTACCGGTTCAAGTATCACTGGTGAAGCATCTGCCATTCCTTTTTTAAAGGCCATAGAGGCGGCAATCTTAAATGCCATTTCTGATGAGTCTACTGTATGAAATGAACCGTCATAAAGATTGACGTGGACGTCAACCACCGGGAATCCACCAAGTATTCCCGAAAGCAAAGCTTCTCTTATTCCTTTTTCAACACCGGGAATATAGCCTTTAGGAATTGCTCCACCAAAAATAGTATCTTCAAATTTAAAACCTTCTCCTTTCGGAAGAGGTTTTATTTCAATAAGTACATGTCCATATTGTCCTCTGCCTCCAGATTGTTTTTTGTATTTATATTCAGCTTTTGCATCTTTCCTTATCGTTTCCTTATATGCTACTTTGGGAGTTTCCAGGACTACGTCTATGTCAAATTTTTCTTTAAGCTTATCTTTTACTATCGCAAGATGCAGTTCTCCCATCCCCCATACTATATTCTGCTTAACTTCAAGATTATTTTCAGTTCTTATTGTCGGATCCTCTTCGATCAGTCTGGAAAGACCGCTGTTTATTTTTTCCTCATCACCTTTTGAAACCGGTATTATAGCTTTTGGGAAAATAGGTTCAGGGTAGATTATTTTTTCTAGTTCAAGGGTTTTATCAATATTGGAAATGGTATCGTCAGTCTGTATTTCAGTTATTTTGGCAACAGCTACTATATCTCCTGGACCTGCTTCGGTTATTTCGGACTGGTTTTTACCCTGTATTTTTAAAAGACTTGAAAATTTATAGCTGTTTTTTGACCCTGAAACGAAATAATTATTATTAGGCTTCATTGTCCCTGAAAATATTCTGAAAACAGATAATTTGCCTATATAGGGATCTGCCATTGTCTTAAAAACATAAGCACATAAAGGAGAATTGTCATTAATCTGGATAAAGACTTCATTTCCATTTCCTGCCTCCCTGGCTTTAATTTCCTTGAAATCCGCTGGTGAAGGAAATAAGGCATTTACATAATCCATCAAAATATCAATGCCTATATTTTTAGAAGCTGAGATTGAAAAAACAGGGATCAATGCTTTTTCAAATACTGATTTTTTTAAAACTTCAAATAATTTGCTGCTATCAATTTCCTCACCATTAAGATATTTTTCAAGAAGCTCTTCATCGTTTTCAACAATACTCTCAACCAATTTACTATATCTGCTTTCAACTTCTTTAATCATTTCGGAATTTATTTCGTTTTTTGCCCCGACTTTTGAATCAGCTTTATAAACATAGGAAGATTTCTTAAGAATATCTACTACTGAATTAAAATTTTCACCTTCCCCTACAGGTATTGTGAAAGGGACGAGCGGGGTAGAGAAATTTTTCTTTATGTTTTCAATTGCACCAAAGTAATCAGTATTTTCCTGATCCATCTTGTTCATTATGCAAAAAACAGGTGTGTTCTTTTTCTCAAGTTCCTCAATTATTTTTTCAGTAACTGCCTGAATGCTGGCTTTCGGGTCAAAAAGAAGAAGGGCACCATCAATAACTTTGATTGCCTCCATTGTCTGACCTATAAAATCCAGATATCCGGGACAGTCAATAAGATTTATGCTATGGTTTTTCCATTGATAATTTAAGATACTTGAATTAATGCTAAAACCTCTTTTTGTTTCAAGCGGGCTGAAGTCAGAAGCAGTATTTTTTGCTTCAACCTTTCCCATTCTGTCAATGGTGCCTGAATTAAATAACATGCATTCCGCCAAAGTAGTTTTTCCTGTATTATTTCCTGAAACAATTCCTACAACTCTTTTGTTTTCTGAATTTACACTACTCATTAAATCCTCCCAGTAAGAAGTAAAATATAATTTTTGAAATTTATATAAAAAAAATAAACCAAAAAAACAAAAAGAATATTATCATAAAAAGAAATAAGTGTAAAAATATAGAAATTTCAAAAATCCTGTAGTGCTAAAAAATCTGAATAAAAGCATATTAAATTATTATAATGCATTTTATGTTATAATATTTTCCGTTTTTTTTGTTAAAATATAAATGAGGTTTATAAACATTTTTTGAAAGGGAATATTTATGGGAATATTAGGCGGAATAATAATTCTGATAGTAATTTTGATCGTAATACTGATTATATTTATAGGGCTTTATAATTCTATTGTTTCTCTGCGCAATAAAGTAGATAATGCATGGTTTCAGATTGATGTTCAGCTCAGAAAAAGATATGATTTAATACCCAACCTTGTAGAGACAGTCAAAGGATATGCCGCCCATGAAAAGGAAACTCTGGAAAAAGTAATATCTGCAAGGCAATTAGGAATAAATGCCGGCACAGTAAAAGATCATAATCAAGCCGAAAATATGATTTCCAGTACTTTGAAAAGTTTATTTGCAGTTGCCGAAAATTATCCAAACCTGAAAGCAGATCAGCATTTTACAAAATTAATGGAAGAACTTCAGGGAATTGAAAGTAATATTGCTTTTGCAAGACAATTTTATAACGATATGGTCATGCAGTTCAATACTAAGATACAGACTTTCCCTGGCAATATTTTTGCAGGAATGTTTAATTTTAAATCAAAGGATTATTTTGTTGTAGAAGAAAGTGCGGCAAGAGAACCTGTAAAAGTTAAATTTACGGAAGAAAAATAATGTATCAGCAGATAGCAGCCAATAAAGCAAAATCAGTTCTGGCTATTATAATATTTATTGTTTTTATAGCTTTTATTGGATTTCTGGTAGGATATTTTCTTGACTACAGATATCAGTCTGGTGGCAACTATTATTCTGTTTTTATTCTTGTAATAGCATTAATAATATCATTTATAGGTAGTTTCACCGGATATTTTTATAGCGACAAGATAGTTTTACAACTGACAAATGCCAGACCTGCAAGGAAAGAAGATGAGACAAGAATATATTACATGGTGGAAGGACTGGCAATAGCTGCCGGGATTCCGGCTCCGAAAATATATATTATTGAAGAAGCCGGAATGAATGCTTTTGCAACTGGAAGAAATCCAAAAAATAGTGTAATTGTGTTGACACGTGGCCTGATAGATAATTTAGATGATAATGAATTAAAAGGAGTAATATCTCATGAGATTGCACATATAAAAAATTATGATATATTGCTTGGAACTATTCTTGTCGTGTTTGTAGGGATGCTGTCGATTATCAGCAATATACTCCTTAGAAGCTTTTTCTTTGGTGGTTCAAGGAGAAAATCTAACTCCAAAAATGGAGCCGGAGGGATAATGGCAGTTATTCTTCTTGTAGTAGGAGTAATACTTATATTATTATCACCTTTGATAGGTACAATTATAAGGCTTGCGGTGTCCAGAAACAGGGAATATCTTGCTGACAGCAATGGAGCACTGATATCAAGATATCCCGCCGGCCTTGCAAATGCTTTGAGAAAAATAAGTGCAAACAGCAAGATAGAAAGATCAGACGAAGCAGTTGCTCATCTTTTTATTTCTGATCCTGTCAAGAAAGAAAACAGGTCATTGTTTTCTAATCTTTTCAGCACCCATCCACCAATAGAGGAAAGAATAAAAAGACTGGATTCAATGTCTTTGGGAGTAGGAATCAAATATATATAAACAGGAGGAATCAAATAATGGAGAAAGGAACTTTAAAAGTAAAGACCGGACTGGCTGAAATGGTTAAAGGCGGCGTTATAATGGATGTCACTACTGTTGAGCAGGCTAAAATTGCAGAAGAAGCCGGCGCGGTTTCTGTAATGGCACTGGAAAGGATACCTGCAGACATCAGAGCTACTGGAGGAGTTGCCAGGATGACTGACCCTGAAATGATCATTAAAATAATGAATGCGGTTACCATACCCGTAATGGCTAAATGCAGGATAGGTCATTTTGCAGAAGCACAGATTCTTGAATCAATAGGGATTGATTATATAGATGAAAGTGAAGTACTAACACCTGCAGATGATAAATATCATGTTAACAAATGGGATTTCAAAGTTCCATTCGTATGTGGTGCAACAAATCTTGGAGAAGCTCTGAGAAGAATCGGTGAAGGTGCAGCAATGATAAGGACAAAGGGAGAACCAGGTACTGGAAATGTTATAGAAGCTGTCAGACATATGCGGGCAATAAAAGATGATATAAACAGAATAACATCGTTGCCCAGAGAAGAGATGATGACAATTGCAAAAGAAATCGGCGCACCTTATGAGCTTGTGATGTATATAAAAGAAAATGGGAAATTGCCGGTAGTTAATTTTTCTGCCGGTGGTATTGCAACACCGGCTGATGCGGCTATGATAATGCAGCTTGGTGCCGATGGTATTTTTGTGGGTTCCGGGATTTTCAAGTCCGAAAATCCTTTAAAAATGGCAAAAGCAATTGTTGATGCCACTACTCATTTTAATAATCCTGAAATTCTTGCAAAAATATCCAGAGGACTCGGAAGTGCAATGAACGGACTTGAAATATCAAAAATCCCCAAGGAAGAATTACTAGCACAAAGAGGATGGTAAAGATTATCCGGTGAATAGAAATCATGAGGAAAAAAAGAATATTACAATCGGAG
>DNFX01000174.1 GCA_003486795.1 Actinomycetota bacterium | reverse complement strand
CGGCAGCCTTAAAGAGCTCAAGGAGCTGGGTAATAATGTTCCTGACGACATAGATCTACATAAGCCTTATGTTGATGAAGTTATAATTAGATGCAGTATCTGCGGCCAGGAAATGAAAAGGACATCTGAAGTAATAGATGTATGGTTTGATTCTGGCTCCATGCCTTATGCCCAGTACCATTATCCTTTTGAAAACAGGGAATTGTTCGAGTCAAATTTCCCGGCAGATTTTATCTGTGAAGCAATAGATCAGACAAGAGGCTGGTTTTATACACTTATGACCATATCTACTATATTGTTTGGAAAATCATGCTATAAAAATGTTCTTTGCCTCGGACTTATAAATGATGAATTCGGCCAGAAAATGAGTAAATCCAAAGGTAATATAATAAAGCCCTGGGACATTCTTGATAACCAGGGTGCAGACGCTTTGAGATGGTATCTTTTCACATCTGTATCACCCTGGCTTCCAAAAAACTTTTCAATAAAGGGTGTTGATGAAGTTATAAGAAAATTTCTTCTCACTCTCTGGAATACATATTCCTTCTTTGTGATATATGCAAATATTGATAATTTTAATCCGGCTGAGTACAAGCTTAATGTAAGCAAAAGATGTGAGCTTGACAGATGGATAATTTCTGAACTGAATATTACCATTAAGAAAGTGAATGAACTACTGGATGAGTTCAACGTTACTGACAGTGGCAGGCTTATACAGGAGTTTGTTGATAACCTGTCTAACTGGTATGTAAGAAGGAGCAGAAGAAGATTCTGGAAAAGTGAGGAAGATAACGACAAGATAAGCGCATATCTGACACTTTATGAATGCCTTTTAAGTATATCAAAGCTGAGTGCTCCTTATATTCCTTTTACAAGTGAAGAAATATATCTTAATCTTTCTTCCGTTCTCGATAATAGAAAGAAAAGTGTTCATCTTGAATCTTATCCTTCAGCTGAGAGTGAACTGATAGATTATGATTTAAGCTATAAGATGGATGTGGCAAGAAAAGTAGTAGGACTGGGAAGAGCAGTAAGAAGCAAGACAAGTCTTAAAATAAGACAGCCCCTGAAAAATGTCATAATATTTACAGGTGATAATGAACAGAAAATGGAAGCAGTAAAACATTTTAAGAACATTATAATGGAAGAACTTAATGTAAAAGAGATATTATTTGTTGACTCTATAGATGAACTTGTTTCATATAATATAAAACCCAATCTGAAGCTGTTGGGAGCAAAATATGGTGCTCTTTTACCAAAAATAAGAGGTGTCCTCTTGAGCGAGAACCCTTTACAGGTAGCAGCAAAAGTAAAAAATAACAAACCTCTCAATATTGTTATTGATTCTATCCAATATGAAATAAATCCTGAAGAGATTATCGTAGAATCTGCAGAAAGGGAAGGAATTAGTATTGAAAGTGACGGGGAACTGACAGTAGGGCTTGATACTTCACTTGATGAAGATTTAATACAGGAAGGTTTTATAAGAGAGTTAGTTCATCATATACAAAACATAAGAAAAGATGCTGGTTTTGAAATAGAAAATATCATTGAAACTCATATAATCTGCAGCGAAAAAGTAGAAACCATAATAAGAAATAATATGGAATTTGTTAAAAAAGAAACACTTTCAGAAATATTAAGTTTTAATCTTCAGGAAGATATTTATACAACCGTAATAAAAATCAGCGATGAAAATATAAAAATTTCTGTCAGGGTAATAAGATAAAAATGGTCAGGAAATTATTTCAATACAGCTTAAAACTGTTCAAACTGGATATTGTCTTTGCTATATGCACCATAGCAGTATTCATAATTGATCAGTTCACAAAAGGTCTTATCATAGACAGGGTTGCTATTAATGCCCAGATAGAATTAATTCCTAATTTTTTATATATAACACATATCAAAAACACAGGCGCAGCCTTCGGGATGTTTCAGGATAGCATAGATATACTTATAGTAATATCCTTTATTGCCATTGTACTTGTTGCTGTCTTGAAGGCCACTTTGAAGATTTATTCTTTTGTCTACAATATATCGCTGGGATTCATTCTTGGCGGAGCAGCAGGTAATCTGTTTGACAGGATTTTTTTAAGAGAAGTCACAGATTTCATACAGGTTAATTATTTTGCTGTTTTTAATGGAGCTGACAGCTTTCTGGTAATAGGTTTTATTCTTCTCTTCATAATAATAATAAAGGTCTTCTTTAAAAAAGAAGAAAAATCTTTAATTCAGGACTAGCTTCCTTTATGTGCATAGTCAGAACAATTAATGATTAAGAAATGCATAAAAAAAATCATATTGAAATAATCGCAGATCCAAATGACAAGGGAAAAAGAATTGACAGCTTTCTTTCCGGGCAAGACATTGGTTTATCAAGAAGCAGGATACAGAAACTTATAAAGTCAGGAAATATCAAAGTCAATGGTTCTGAAGATATAACAAAAAGCTATATTATTGAAGGAACCGAAAAATTTGCAATAAGCAATATTGATTCCTTTGATGATGAAACAAAATACTGTCCACAGGATATCGATATAAAAATAATCTTTGAAGATGATTATATGATAGCTGTATCGAAACCTCCGGGAATGGTAGTACATCCCGCGCCCGGTAATAAAAGTGGTACTCTTTTAAATGCTGTTCTTTTTCATAATGATAAAGTAGATTCAGTTAAAAATGTGCGTTCAGGTATTGTTCACAGACTTGATAAGGATACTTCGGGAATAATTCTGATTGCAAAGGATTTTCAATCGCATGAGAGTCTGTCCAGGCTTTTTAGGGAAAGAAAAATAAGGAAAACATATATTGCCCTTGTTCTGGGTAGTTTTAAGGAAAAGACAGGATTAATTGATATTCCAATTTCAAGATCAAAAAAAAATCGCAAAATGATGGACGTTGCTGCTGACGGCAGGAAATCAGAGACAGAATTCAGGGTTTTAAAAAATTTTAATTCATGTTCACTTATTGAAGTTTATCCAAAGACAGGAAGAACCCATCAGATAAGGGTTCACCTTAGCCATATTGGACATCCTTTAATAGGTGACAAAACATATGGAAATAAAGAAACCGAAATGATAGCAGAAAGTATAGGGATTCGAAGGCATTTTCTTCATGCTTCCGGAATTAATTTTATTCATCCGTTTACAGGAGTACAGATCGATATCAGGGATGAATTACCTGAAGATTTAAAAAACAGTATTGAGTCAATAAAATTATACGGAAAACAATAAAAAAAGCCGGTTTTCAAGCCGGCTTTTTTTATAATAAATATATAAAATATATTAAGTGGATCTAATTTCCTGTTTTATGAAAACTATATATGAAACCGCAAAGCAGATAATGGCAAGTGCGATTATTGCAATAATTTGAGGCCATACCTGTACAAGGCTTTGTCCAAGAGATAACGGACTTAAAATCATATTTGATAAATCTGAAGTTGTAACTGCCCTCAGGAAAAGATGACTTCCGCTAGGGATAAGGAGTATTGTAATTGATTCCATAAACAGATACGAAGGCGAGAGCCTTTTTATTGCGAGATCGATATTATAATTTCTTATTTGTGTTGCAAGTGTCGCATTTTCAAGTGGTGCTATTGCATTTGCTATTGCGCTTGCTATTATCTGTACAAAAAAGAAAAAGAAAATCCATATTGCCACACTTGTCAGTATTGATGTTGCTGTTTTGTCTAAAACCACTGAAAAAAGCATAGACATAGACATCCAGAAAGTCCCATAACACACACATATAATAATAAAGAAAATTATTCTCAGTATTTCTTCTGCACTGGGAGGAACTCCTATTATTCTTAATCCGATACCGGCAATAATAAGAATTATACTGCTTATGATAATTGTCATAGTTGTAATTCCTGCCAGAAATTTTCCATTTATTATACTGTCTCTGTAAATGGGCTGGGAAAGGAGACGGCTTAAGTTTTTTGAATTTTTTTCGGAATTAATTGCATCAAAACCAAAAACAATACCTATTATGGGTATGAAAAAACTTAAAAAATAAAGAAAGGATGGTAAAACATCTCCGGATGTAGTAAACAATTTAAGAAAAACAAGCGAATCTGTTGAAGACTGTGCTGCAACTCTTATGTTTTGAATTGCAACATATATTGATGTAAGACCTGTTATATATACAAGGCCTAATAATATCAGAAACTTCTTACTGCTAAAATAATCTGATAATTCTTTTCTGTAAATAGTAAGGATACTTTTCATTCTATACCTCTTTAAAATAATTTAAGTATATATCTTCAAGCGAAAAGTCTTTAATATTCATTTTTGTAAGAATGGTATTATCCAAAGATGTTATCGCTTTTGAAATTTCTTGTCTTATATCTTTATCAGTTCCGATCAATAAAGAATTTCCATTTAATGAAACAGATTTCACATCTTTAAGGTTCTTTATTTTGTCTGATGCTTTCTGGATATCTCCGATTATCTCGACTTCTATATGAAATTTGTTACCGCCGAAGATATTATCACTTAATTCCTTGACATTTCCTTCTCCTATAAGCCTGCCTTTCGACATTATACCTACCTTGTCACATATTCTCTGAACAAGATTCAGCTGATGTGATGAAATAAGAAAAGTAATTTGTCTGCTTTTGTTAAGCTCCCGTATTGTTTCAAGTATCTGATTTGCTACTTCCACATCAAGCCCTTCGGTAGGTTCATCAAAAATAACCAGCTGCGGATCTTTAATAAGTACATCTGCTATCCCGAGCCTTTGCTTCATTCCTTTTGAGTAATGCTTTACTATTTTTTTCTTATCATTTTCAAGACCAACTATTTTCAGGCTCTCTTCAATCTTTAAAGCAAGTTCTTTACTGGGTATTCCGTTCAGCTGCCCTGTATATTCAAGATTCTGGAAAGCATTCATGTCTTCATAAAAACCGACTTTTTCAGGTAGATAGCCTGTTATTCTTTTAATTTTCAGAGGCTCCTTTATGGGATTAAAACCTGCAACCGATATAAAACCATCTGTAGGTTCAGTCAGGCCAAGTGTCATTAATATGATAGTTGATTTTCCAGCACCATTAGGCCCGAGGAGTCCATAGATACAACCTTTCTCAATATTGAGATTGAGATTGTCTACAACTGTTTTCGTGCCATATTTTTTGGTTAAATTTTTTGTAGTGATTATATAATTTTCCATATGTTAAAATTTGGTTATATTTTGATAATTATCTTCTTCCAAGTTTTGCAAATATAAATCCGATTCCGATTATTACTATTGCTATTATCCCGATTCCAACCCATCCCCATATGGTGGGAGTTTGAACAGTGACTCTTAATTCTATTTTGTCTGTGCTGTTTTCACTGTTTACATTTAAAGTAATCATATAATCTCCGGCAATTGTCTTGTCCGGCGGAGTAATCGAAATATCAACATCCTGCGTTTTGCCTGCATCTAGTGTTTCTATATCAGTAGGATTATATTTTATTGTCCAGCCTTCAGGTCCGCTTGAAGTAAATTTAATTTTTTCAATTGCCGATGAACCGGTATTTTTCAACTGCAGGGCAAAATGATTATCTTTTCCTGATGTGGCTTTTGTATTATACATTCCGTTTGTAGGAGTAAAATCAAGTTCATATGTTGCAGTTATTACAGCTTTAAGTTCTGCTTCTGCACTAAGTTCATCAGAAGAAGCTTTAATCTTGATAATATATTCCCCAGGTTCCTGGGAAATAAGCGGAATTGCCACAAATTTAAGGCTTTCCTTTGAACCGGGTTTAACTTTTACAGCAGAAATATCAACGGCTTCATATGAAGGCTGGATGGAAACATACCATCCTTCAGGAGCTTCCGCAGCAAGATTAAAAGTTGTTTCTTCTTCTCCGACAAAATTCAGGTCTGTTTTAAAAGTGAACTGTGATCCGTCTTTGGCTTTTATCTCAGGATAGGTGATATCAAAATTAATGCTTTCCTGTACCTGGCTTGTTGTAGTAGTTTCATCGGTTTCCTCAGCAAGAACAGCACCAGGGGCAATAAACATTGAACAAAGAACGAACAGCATAGAAAAAATTAATAATGATTTTCTGATTTTTAATGATTTTATACCCACTTTTTAAAACTCCTTTTTTACAATGATTATTTTTTATGGCTATCTAACTTTAAAGTAAAACATTTTAAGTTTTAAGCTAAAATCAAATTTTAGTATATCAATATTAAATGTCAATATAATTATATATTGTTAAATTAAAGGATTATTAAAATAAGATTAAAAAATTTTAATCTTATTGTTTTTCCATCAGAACATTCTTCTTTTTTTGAAAAAATTTATTATTATTTTTATTGTAATATATATAAAAATTTATTATATTACGTATTGATAAATTAATATAACCTTTAAAATAGTCCAGAGAGACTAAAAGGGTGTAAAAAATGAAAATAAATTTCTTTCAAAATTTTTATAATTGCCTTTTTACTATTCAATAGTAAAAAGGCAATTATAAAA
>DNFX01000259.1 GCA_003486795.1 Actinomycetota bacterium | reverse complement strand
TACCGATAAGGTTTGTGTATCTTTTATCTTTTGGATGAACTGCTACGGCAGTATCTCCCAGCATTGTCTCGGGACGGGTAGTTGAGACTACAAGAAACTGTCCGGAATCCGGTTTTCCGGTTTTGTCATCTATCACAGGATATCTGATATCCCAGAGGTTTCCATGTTTGTCATGATGTTCTACCTCGATATCTGAAACTGCGGTCTGACACCTCGGACACCAGTTTACCATATAATTTCCGCGATAAATAAGACCGTCATTATACAGAGTCACAAATTCCCTGTTGACAGCTTTTACATAATTATCATCAAAAGTGAATCTTTCCCTGTCCCAGTCACAACTGCAACCCAGTATCTTAAGCTGCTCTATTATCCTGCTACCATGCTTTTCTTTCCATTTCCAGACTCTTTTTATGAATTCTTCACGTCCTATTTCATGTCTGCTGGTGCCCTGTTTTTCCAGTTCACGCTCCACCACATTCTGTGTGGCAATACCTGCATGGTCCGTACCCGGAAACCAGGAACAGTTAAATCCTTTCATTCTTTTAAATCTTATGACTGCGTCCTGAAGAGAATTATTTAATGCATGCCCCATATGTAGGTATCCGGTTACATTGGGTGGCGGGATGACTATACTGAAGGGTGGTTTATCTGAGCCTGTAATGCCGTGAAAATACTTTTTTTCCATCCAGAAATTATAAATATCATTTTCAAATTCCTGGGGATTATAGCTTCCTGTTATTTCTTTAAACATAATTTATTTTACCAAATCCGAAAAAATCAACTACAACCTTATTATGCAAGTTTTTCTTTTTTATCTGACAATTCTTCTTCACTGAATAATTTTGAATCCTGTATTTTATTTAGAACTATATCACTTGTTATAATATATTTTTTGATCTCCTTCATTGAAGGAATATCATACATGATATCAAGCATGACTTCCTCAAGTATTGATCTTAACCCTCTTGCACCTGTTCCCCTTTTAAGTGCAAGTGATGAAATTGTTCTTATTGCATCATCAGAAAAAACAAGTTCCACATCATCAAGAGCAAACATTTTTTTGTATTGCTTAAGGAGTGAATTCTTCGGTTCTGTCAGTATTCTTATTAAATCGTGTGCCGAAAGATTCTTTAAGGTAGATATTACCGGAAGTCTTCCGACAAATTCAGGAATCATGCCGTATTTTAAAAGGTCCTCAGGCATAACCTGTGGCAGAAGCATATCAGCTCTTTCATTTTTTTTGGTAATTTTGTCAGAAATGAAACCAACACTTCTTTTATTTATCCTTCGCTCTATTATTTCCTCCAGACCTCCGAAAGCTCCGCCACAGATAAACAATATGTTGGTGGTATTTATCTGAATAAATTCCTGATGGGGATGTTTCCTTCCGCCCTGCGGGGGTACATTTGCTTCTGTTCCTTCAAGGATTTTAAGCAATGCCTGCTGAACTCCTTCACCTGAAACATCTCTTGTAATTGAAGGATTTTCGCTTTTTCTTGAGATCTTATCTATTTCATCTATATAGATTATTCCTGTTTCTGCTCTCTTTATATCATAATCTGCAGCCTGGATAAGTTTTAATAAAATATTTTCAACATCTTCGCCAACATATCCTGCTTCTGTAAGTGTTGTGGCATCAGCAATACAGAAAGGCACGTTTAATATTCTGGCAAGAGTCTGTGCAAGCAAAGTCTTTCCACACCCGGTAGGCCCGATAAGCAATATGTTGCTTTTCTGTATCTCTACATCATCCTTTGCCAGTCTGCTTTCAAATTTTATCCTTTTATAATGGTTATATACTGCAACTGATAAAACTTTTTTTGCTTTTTCCTGGCCTATCACATAACTGTTAAGAATATTATATATCTCACCCGGTGTCGGAAGATTGCCGAAATCAGTTTCATCTTCTTTTTTGTTTTCTTCATCTATTATTTCGTTACATAGCTCTACGCATTCATCGCAGATATATACGTCATGACCTGCTATCAGTTTTTTAACCTGCTTCTGGGTCTTGCCGCAAAAAGAGCATTTTAAAAAATCATCTTTTACTTCTTTTTCAGTCGTCAAGTTAAATTACTCCTTAAATTATTTTTGTTTTGGAATTATTATTTTTTAAAAATTATTTCATCTACTATTCCATATGTTTTTGCTTCCTGGGAGGTCAGAATGAAATCCCTTTCAGTATCTTTGGAAACTTTTTTAACATCTTGCCCTGTATGATTTGAAATTATTTTGTTAAGTGAATCCCTTAGTCTCATCATTTCCTTAGTATGTATTTCCACATCGATTGCTGTTCCTTCAAATCCACCTGAAGGTTGATGCAGAAGTACCCTTGCATTAGGAAGAATGAATCGCTTTCCTTTTTCTCCTGCAAGAAGCAGAACTGCGGCAGCACTTGCTGCCTGTCCTATGCAGATTGTAGATACTTTTGATTTTATAAACTGCATTGTGTCATATATAGCCAGTGCAGCGGTCACAACCCCACCAGGGCTGTTAATATAAAGCTGGATATCCTTTTCGGGATCATCTGCCTCAAGATGAATAAGCTGCGCCATTACCACATTTGCAACATTATCATCTATTCCTGTCCCCAGAAAAATTATTCTTTCTTTTAGCAGCCTTGAGTAAATATCAAAAGATCTTTCTCCTCTGCTTGTCTGTTCAATAACCATCGGGATAAGATAATCGTTTTTAATTGAATCCATTTAAATCACCATCAAAATATATATTTAAATATTATTTTTATAATTTATTTTTCACTATCCTTATCAGTTTTATTTTCTGCCTCTTCTGGTTTCTTTGAAGTTCTGGCAGGCTTTTTTACATCTGAGCTGCTGCTTTTTGATTTTTTTGCCTTTTCGTTTTCCACTTCTTTTTCCTTTTCAGCAGCTTTTTTCAATTCTTCAGCACTTATTTCATTTATTTTTGCATTACTAATAAGCAAATCCACAAGTTTCTTTCTTCTTACTGAGCTTTTTATATTCTTCTCGCCTATAGGTGTTTTGAAATAATCTTCAAGCTTCTTTCTGTCCTCTGATTTGGCTGTGTTTTTTATGATTCTTTCCTTTTCTTCATCTATTTCTTTTGCATCGGGTTCAATCTCTTTTTTAAGCTTATTTTCCAGGGTATTAAATATTATATATTCTTTTACATTGTTTAAAGCTCTCTGTTCAAAATCTTTTTCAAACTTTTCTTCAGTAATATTAAAGTAGGAAAGATATTGTTCTTTTGTTATTTTCTGATCCTCAAGCCTGTGCTCAAGATCATGTTTTAGCTCTTTTATTTCATTATCAATCATGATTTTCGGGATATCTATTTTTGAGTTTGCAACAAGATATTCTACTATATCTGAAAATATCTTGTTCTGTCTTGCATTTTCTTTTTGTTCTTTAAGATTGTTTTTTAAAAACTCTCTTAATGCTTCGACATTCTCAAAATCGCCCATATTTTTTAAAAATTCTTCATTAACTTCCGGAAGAACCTTCCTCTTGATTTCTTTCATTTTAATATTAAATTCAGCTTTTTTGCCTGCAATTTCCTTATTCTCAATTTCTTTTGGCATTTTGACGCTTACAGTTGTCTCCTCACCTTTTTTAAGACCGACAAGGGCTTTTTCTATTTCTTTATAGAGCATGCCTGCTCCTATATCCAGGACATAGTCATTATAGCTTCCGCCTTCAAATTCTGTTCCGTCAATAGTGCCTTTGAAATCTATGGTTGCGATATCTCTTTCTCTGGAAACATCATTTTCGTCAATCGGTTCAAGAGACGCAAACCTGTTTTTAAGATTTTCTATCTGTGCATCTATTTCCTCTTCTTCGACATCAGTCGGTAATCCGTCTGCTTTAATACCTTTATACTCTGCAAGTTCTGCTTCAGGTTCAACATCTACAGTTATAAGGAAATTAACTGGTCTGTTTTCTGCAATTTCCCCGTCAATATCTACTTTTGGATAATCGATTGGCTTTATTTCAGAACTTTCAATTATTTCAGGATAAAGTTCGGATATCGAAATATTTGCTGCCTCAGACAGCACATATTCTTTCCCGTAATTGATATCTATAATTTCATAAGGTATTCTTCCTTTTCTGAAACCAGGAATCTTTGCCTTTTCTGAAATATCCTTGTAAGCTCTCCCTAATGATTTCTTAAAATAACCATCCGAAACTTCTACTTTCAGCTTCACTTTATTTTTTTCCAGCTTTTCCTGGCTCTTGATACTGTAACTCAACTTTAACACCCTCCTTAGGTAATATGGAAAATCCAAAATATAAAAATTGTAAACATTTATCAGCCGTCTGAATATAAATCAAGAAAATATAAAAATTCACCGTGCCTAAAATTAAACAACTTATTATAAATAAATTTAAATAAAAATACAAACCTGGAGAAAGCTGGATAGTGTCAAATTTTTTGTGTAAATTCCTTTTTGATCTCTTTTATTGGCTTACTCTTCCAGCTTTTATTAATTCCTGATATGACCTAAATATTATCCTATTTACACTTGCTCTATTCTGGAAGCAGGGCAGAGGCCTGTCTCTTTCAAACTCCATATATGCCCAGATAATTAAGTATCTTCTTTATAACCCTATAATCTTCAATAAATGCAATTATCCTCATATGAGAGCCACATTTGGGACATATTAAGGGATCGACTTCATAGATTTTTTAATTAGTTCCTGCTGAATAATTCAGCAGGAACTAATTAGGTTCATAAATGATGATTTATTAATAAAAATCATCTTCTTCCCGTAGAATTTGAATAAATATGTTTACTAGATCAGGGTCAAATTGTTTACCAGAATGTAATTGTAATTCTTTTATAGCGTTTTTCTTGCTTATTTTCTTCTTATAAGGCCTTCCGTTTCTCATTACATCATATGCATCGACAATGCTTATGACTCTTGAAATTATAGGGATATCTTCCCCCATCAACCCTTCCGGATAACCTTTACCATCCCACCTTTCATGATGATATAATATGCCTTTTGAAACAATAGACAATTGAAAAGATGATAATGTTATACGATACCCTGTTTCAGGATGCTTCCTAACCTCTTCCCATTCATTTTCAGTCAGCGGTCCGGGTTTCTTTAAAATTTCTTCGGGGGTTGCAACTTTTCCGATGTCATGCAAGCTTCCAAGTAATACAAGTTCATCAAGTTTTCTGCTGCTAAGACCGATTTTTTTCCCTATTTTTAATGCAAAATTTTCTAATCTTTCTGCATGAGCTTCAGTTTCTATGCTTTTCTCATAAAGAGTCTTTTTCAAAGAAGTAACTATGGCACTTGAAGTGCTCTTGGATTCTATGAGTTTATTTGTATACATATTATCTTCAGCTTCTTTAATTATATCTTTAATATCTTGCTCAATATTATTTTTTGTAGAATAGCCAATTGCAATGCTGGTTATTATTTTGGATCCTGTATCTTTATTCTGCTCCTCGCGAATTCTTCTAATAATTTCTTCTGTATTTTTTTCTGTCGTTTCAGGAAGAATTATAGCAAATTCATCCCCTCCCCACCTGGAGATTATGTCACTCGACCTGCAGCATTTCCTAAATATATTAGAGCAGTTGCATAATAATAAATCTCCTTCATGATGTCCAAAAGTATCATTAATAAGCTTCAGACCATTTAAATCCCCTATTATTAAACTAAGTGGAAGATGTCGATTGTCATCTAGTCTTTTTAACTCTTCTTCAAAGAATGCCCTATTGTATAAAGATGTTAGGCCATCATGAAAACTCATATGCCATATTTGCTTTTCAGCCATTTTTCTTTGAGTTATATCTCGGATTACACCTTGCACGTAAGCCGGTTTTGTATTTTCATATATTATGCTGAAGCTTACTTCAGCATAAATAATCTCATTATTTTGTTTTTTAAGTTCAACTTCAACCATTTGTGAATTATTAATAAATAATGATTTGATATCACTATAAATAAATAATTCTTTTGGCACTTTTGCCTTAATTAATTCATCTTTTGATTTATATCCAAGAATCTTAATTAATGAAGAATTAACATCAATGAATTTACCTTCCAGCGTACATATATATATGCCATCAAAAAAATTCTCAAAAAGGAATTTATATCTTGTTCTTTCCTTATCACTTTCAGATAGATGTTCTTGTTCATCTTCAATTTTGCGTATCGTAAGAATTCCGACAGATTTTTCATTATAATTTGTCAATTTATTACATACCTTACATTTAATTAAATCTTTATCTTTTTTTATGCAATTCAGCAAGCTTGTCCGTTCATAACCATATACGGAATTTTTAATTGCTATTAAATAAGAGTCAAGAGTAAATATTTCTCTTAAATCTCTATTTTTTAACTCACCACATTCATAACCCAGAATATTTTCAAATTGTTTATTTACTTCAATAATCACATCC
>DNFX01000263.1 GCA_003486795.1 Actinomycetota bacterium | reverse complement strand
ACCATCCATACCTGAAAATATAGATACCGGAAGATTTGTGGATATTCTCTGGTCCGTTCCTTCACCTCCATGGCATCTGAATATTTTTGATGATAAACAATATGAGCTTTTTATAAATACGATTAAAAAACTACATGATGAAACTGATTATGCAATAATGCTTGCGGTAGGATGTAATCTGTTTGAGATGGGAACATGGCTGAGAAGATTTGATAATTTTTTATCAGATATAATTCTTGACAAAACCGGTGTTGAAAGACTGCTTGACAAACTGATTGAAGGATATATGAAAACTCTTGAAAGAGTGCTTAGCGGAGTAAAAGACTATGTTTACCTTCTTCAGTTCGGAGATGATTTGGGCACACAGCAGGGTCCGTTTATACCACCAAAAATATTCAAAGATGTTTTTGCTCCAAGATATAAAACAATGTGGGATTATGTTCATAAAACAAGCAACTGCAAGGTTTTTCTGCATTCGTGTGGTTCCATCTATGAGCTTATCCCGTTTCTTATCGAAGCGGGAGTGGATGCCTTAAATCCTGTACAGACAACTACAGCAAATATGGAAGAAGACAAACTGAAAAAAGAATTTGGGAAAGATGTGACCTTCTGGGGAGGCGGAGTAAATACCAGGGACATTCTCCCATCAAAAACACCTTCAGAGGTAAAGGAAGATGTAAAAAGAAGAATACAGATATTTGGCAAAGGCGGAGGTTATGTGTTTAATTCCATTCATAATGTAATGGCAGATGTTCCACCGGAAAATGTAATTGCAATGTTCGAAGCTGCATATGAATTTGGAAAATATTAACGGGACCGGCTTGTCAAAGTGCAGACAGTAATAAAAATTATATAACAGTTTTATAATTAAAATGGCTAAAAATATTACAATCGGCGAAATTGCCAGACTTTCCGGAGTATCAAAAACAACAGTTTCAAGAGTTTTGTCAGGGAAGACCAACCTTGTAAAGGAAGAGACACTGGAAGTAATTTCAAAGGTAATAAAAGAACAAAATTATAAACCCAGCATAATAGCAAGAAGCCTGAGAACAAAAAAAACAAGGCTCATAGGCCTGATTATTGCTGATATTGAAAATCCATTTTATTCCAGAGTAGCAAAGGGCGTACTGGATGAAGCAGACAATCTTAATTATACAGTTATAATAAGTAACTCAAATTATAGTATTTCGCTTGAAAAAAAACTGCTGGACACATTTATAAACCGGCAGGTTGAGGGACTACTTCTTACCACCATGAATCTGAATGAAAGCAATTTACAGGCTCTGAAAAGAGCGGGGATTCCTTTTATACTGATTGACACAAAAACCAGTATAAAAGATGTTAATTATATTACCAATGATAATTATTACGGCGGAAAACTTGCAGCTGAATATTTTATAAGAAGAGGACATAAAAATATTGGATATCTGGGGTGTGACAAACTGAACAGTCTCGAAGAGAGGCAGCTTGGTTTTAAAAAGGCTTTACAGCAAAGTAAAATATATAGTGAGTATGAAGTAAAGCTTAGGGAAATCACAAATATAAATAACATATTTGATGATGTCGCATTTCTTATAAAAGACAGAAAAATAACTGCATTTTTTGCTGGCAATGATTATATTGCCATACAGGTACTTAATTTTGTGACCAATGAGCTGAAGCTAAGAGTGCCTGAAGATTTTTCATTGATAGGTTATGATAATATTTCGATGTCTGCTGCAGCAAAAGTTCCTCTCACGACAATAATGCAGCCGAAATATTCCATGGGTAAGATTGCACTAGAACAATTAATGCAACTTATTAAGAATAATCATATAGATGGTACAACAAAAATAGTGTTCAAACCTGAACTGGTAGAGAGGAATTCAGTAAGATCTTTAAAGTGATTTATTTCGATATAAGGGAGGCCTTAAAAAAATATTGCAATAAAAGTTAATCATATTTATAATTTTACTATATAAATTAAATATATTTTAGTTGGTAGAGACAAAGAGTCCAACAATAATAATCAAATTGATTATATTGTGTGGGCTTTTTTCTTTTTATTCTGGATTTTCTGCAGAATCATTTATTAACAAATTTAATTAATTGAAAATTATCATGATAAAAGACTTCAATATAAAAACAACAGTATTTTATAAGTATGTCGAAAATACTCTGCAGCAAAAAATGCACCTTTATATAGAGACAGAATCAGATATGAAACCTGATCAGATTTCACTCCTCATTCATGATGAAGCTGTTGCAAGGAAATTCATTTTCTCTTTAAAAGATGTAAAAAGCAAATGTATAGAGTTTTACCTTTCTCCGGTTGAAAATACAAAAAAAATAACAGCAGAAGTCATTTCAGGCAGTTATAAGGCAAAGAAAGAAATAATATTAAAACCCAGAAGAAAATGGGAGATACATATACAGAATTTTACACATACAGATATAGGTTTTACAGATCTTCCAAGCAGGGTTGCAAGAGGATATCAGGAAGCTGCAAAATCGATACTGGATTTTTGCAGTAAGACTGAGAATTTTGATGAAGGAAGCAGATATAAGTGGAATATAGAAACTGGTTACTGGCTGGAAAATGTATTAAAAGGGCTGAAAAATAATGAATTGAAAAAATTCAAGGAGCTTGTAAAATCTGGTTTTATTGAAATAACCCCGCTTTATGTAGCGCATACCTCTGAATTCAATGATGAGGAGACGCTTATTAGAAGCATCTATTTTGCGTTTAGATTTGCTAAAGAATGTGGAGTCAGAATTATTACGGCAATGGCTTCTGATGTAACCGGTCAGCCATGGATGCTTCCACAGATTCTTGTCAAATCAGGTGTAAGGTATTTCTCAACAGCTGTAAATGCAACAATGGCAAAAGCACTGAAACTTGAAAGGCCTTTTTACTGGAAGTCAGCAGACGGGTCAAGAATTATGGTTCTTGACACTGATGAAAGACAGGCATATCAGGAAGGGGTTATGATAGGCCTTCATGAAGATTATGAGACGGTATATGAAAAACTGCCCAGATATCTTGAAGATCTGGAAGATACAGGTAACTTTAATTTTGATTTAATTGCATTAAGGGCACCCGGTTATCCCGGTGATAACACAAAACCAAATATAGCTGTAAGCTATATAGTGCAGGAATGGAACAGGACTTGGGAATTTCCGAAACTTATTATATCTACATATAGTGATTATTTCCGCAAGTTTGAAAAATTTTACGGGGACAAACTCAGAACTCATTCAGGTGCCTGGCCTGACTGGTGGGTAAATTATCACGGTGCTGTTGCTTTTGAGACAGCGGTAAACAGAAAAACTCATACGGATATTTCTGTTGCTGAAAGGTTTTCAAGCCTGCTTGATATAAACAATAAAAAAGAGTATATCTATCCCAAAACAGGTATTGACTATGTTTACAGCAAATTATTTCTTGCCGACGAGGCAGATTGGGGAGCATATACAAGTACTTCGGAACCGGACTGCCTACAGTCCAAAGGGCAGAAATATGAGAATGCTTCTTTTGTTTATCAGGCAGCAATTGATGCAAAAGAGCTTTCTGAAAATTCAAAGACTTTAATTTCAAAGACGATATCATCAGCAAGAGTTTCATCAATAATTGTCAGCAATCCGCTTGGTTTTAAAAGATCGGAAATTACAGAGGTTTCAGTTCCGATTTCAGCTCTGAAAGGTAAAAGGGGCTTTAGGATAATTGATATTGACACAGGGAAAGAGGTAGAATCCCAGTTTCTGAAACCAGAGCTGCATGATTTTCAGACAGCGAGCATGAGGATTGCATTTTTTGCGGAAAATATTCCTCCGCTGGGATTCAGAGTTTTTGATTTTATTGCCGACGATTCCGAAAAAGATTATAAAACCAAAAATGATTTGACTTCTTTCATGATTGAAAATGATTTCTATAGTGTTATGTTTGACTCACTCACAGGGGAAATAAGATCAATAACTGATAAATTTCTAAAAAATGATATTACTGACAGCAAAAGCGAATTCAAGTTTAATCAATTTGTATATGAGGCTGATGAAAACAAAAGAATAATAGATTTAAGCAGTCATGAAGTATTAAAAAAAGATACTCTGTTTCTGCAACCTTACTACAGGAAACTGCATGCAGATTTCTATGATTCTCCTACAGAAAAAGTAAGATTTAAAAGATACCTTGCTGAAAACAGTAAAATTATTGAAGTAAGGGAGGGCCCATTATTTACTGAAATAATTACCGAAGCGTCCTCTTATATGTTTCCGGAAATAAGAAGAAGTCTTCTTCTGGACAATATAAGAAAAAGAATTATATTTAAAAATTATTTATCAAAGTATGAAAATCTGAATGTAGAATCACTTTATTTCATGTTTCCTTTCAGAGCTGAAGATCCATCAGTGAAAATCAACTGCCACGGGGGGTTCTTTGAACCGGAGAAAGAACAGCTTCCGGGTTCAAGCAAAGACTGGTACTGTGTCCAGAAATGGGTAAATATTTCCGATAAAAACAACTCATTTTTATTCAGTCCGTTTGAAGCTCCACTTGTACAGCTCGGTGGTATAAATACCGGCAAGTATCTGGATAAAATAAAAATTGATAACGGGACTATTGCTTCCTTTGTAATGAATAATCACTGGTGGACCAATTCCCCGGCAAGTCAGTGCGGAAGATTTGAATTCAGATATTTTATAAGCAGCAGCCAGGCACCATTTGATCCTGTTATGTCTAACAGATTCGGCTGGTCTTCACATTTCCCTCTTGAGACAGAATTTGTAAGCAAAAGTGAAGGAAAAGGAAAGTATGAATCATATAGTCTTCTTAAGGAAGAGCTTCCAGAAAATATAATTCTTACAGGATTGAAAAAGGCAGAAAATGGCAAAGGTATTATTTTCAGGATGCTTGAAACTGCAGGCAGGGATTGCAGTTTCGAGTTTGTTTTAAAAAATAAAAAAATAAAAGAAGCGTTCCTGGCAAGTCCTGTTGAGGAAAAATTAAAAGCTCTTGATAATGAGAAAGGAAAAATCAAAATCTCATTTAATCCCTTTGAGATATTAAGCGTATATATTACAACAGATTAAAAT
>DNFX01000118.1 GCA_003486795.1 Actinomycetota bacterium | reverse complement strand
GATATGAAAGGAAAAGATGCTGTAATGGATGCAATAAAAGACAAATTAAACATTACTCCCGGTCAGACCAGTGCTGATGGTAAATTCAGCCTGATTGCAGTAAATTGTATCGGTCAATGCAGTAATGCACCCGCCATGCTTATTAATGATAAGCCATATATAAATCTGACATATGAAAATGTTGTAAAAATAATTGATGAATACCAATCATAAAAATTTTTAATAAGGAGAAATCTGAATGGTAATTGACATAAAAGAAAAGGAAAACAAGGTAAACTCCCATAAAAAAAGAGTCAATCTTATTTTTAGGGAAGATAATATTGACAGGATAGTGGAAAAAGTTTTAAAAACTGAACCTGACAGAATAATAGAAGAGATTAAAGATTCAGGTTTAAGAGGCCGTGGTGGTGCAGGTTTTCCTACCTGGATAAAGCTAAAAGGTGCCAAAGAGGCTGATAGTGCCATAAAGTATGTTGTCTGCAATGCAGATGAAGGTGAACCAGGTACATTCAAAGACAGGGAAATAATAGAAAAAAAAGCTGAAAAAATACTTGCAGGCATGATGGTGGTCGCAAAGGCAATAGGCGCAAAAGAAGGCATTATATATTTAAGAGCGGAATATAATTACCTTGTAGAAGGGCTTCAGAAAAAAGTAGATGAATTCAATAACAAGTTAAAGGCAAAAGACTTTGAATTTAATATTTTTATAAAGTCCGGAAGTGGTGCATATGTCTGCGGTGAAGAAACATCTCTTCTCGAGTCTCTGGAGGGCAAAAGAGGGGAAGCAAGGAATAAGCCGCCTTATCCTGCACAGGAAGGCTATCTTGGAAAACCTACAGTTATAAATAATGTGGAAACTCTTGTTTATGCTGCAATAATAATATCAGACGGTGCAGACTCTTTTAAAAAACTAGGAACAATGGATTCAAAAGGTGCAAAAGTCTTCAGTGTATCTGGTGATACAGATATTCCCGGAATATATGAGATTGAGATGGGAATGACATTAAAAGAATTTGCAGAATTATTCGGAGATAGTAATACAAAAGCTGTTCAGGTTGGCGGAGCTTCAGGATTTTGTGTTCCCAGAAGCAAATTCGAAGAAACAATAATAGGATTCGAGGGTGTTCCTACTGGTGGTTCTATGATGTTATTCTCAGACAAAAGGTCCATGTATAATATTCTGCGTAATTATCTTGAATTTTTTGTTGAAGAATCCTGTGGCCAGTGCACTCCATGCAGGGCTGGATGCCAGCAACTATTAAAAGGTATTGAAAGCATCAAGGCAGGCAGAAAATCCAAAAAATATATTAATGATCTACTTGATTTGGCAAGAAATATTAAATTAACTGCTAAATGCGGTCTTGGACAATCAGTATGCAATCCTTTTATTTCAATCGTGGAAAATTTCAGAGAAGAAATAGTATATTAATAATGTGTAAGGAGGTAATATGCCAGGGATGGTTAACTTAAAGATAAATGATATTAATGTAAGCATTGAGTCTGGCTCGACCATACTTGATGCTGCAAAAAAAGCTAATATAAAAATACCAACACTCTGCCATCATGAAGATCTATGTATAGCTGGAAACTGCAGAGTATGCGTGGTTGAGCAGAAAGGTGTAAATGCTCTCAAGGCCTCATGTGCAACACCAGTTGAAGATAATATGGAGATTTATACAAATACCAACAAAGTAAGGGAAGCAAGAAAAACCATAATAGGTCTTTTGCTATCAGAACACAATAACGACTGTCTTCACTGTTACAAAAATGGAAATTGTGAATTACAGAGTATTGCGAAAGATTATCTTGTAGATTCTGATAAATATATCAGTATACTGAAAGATTATGAAATTGACAGGTCATCCCCTTCAATAATAAAAGATGACAGCAAGTGCATCAGGTGTCAGCGTTGCGTAAGAACATGTGCAGAGCTGCAGGATGTAAATGCTCTGACTGTTTCAGGGAAAGGCTCTGAAATGAAGATATCCACATTTATGGAAAAACCCATGGATTATGTGGTATGTACAAACTGTGGCCAGTGTGTCACACATTGCCCCACAGGAGCACTTGTTGAAAAAAATTATATTAATGAAGTATGGGAAGCATTAAACGATCCTTCCAAGCATGTGGTTGTGCAGACAGCTCCTGCTGTAAGAGTGGGTCTGGGAGAGGCAGTAGGTCTTGAAGCTGGTCAGAGTTATACGGGCAAAATGGTAACTGCTCTTAAGATGCTTGGTTTTGATGCAGTTTTTGATACTAATTTTTCTGCAGATCTGACTATTCTTGAAGAAGGCAGCGAACTTCTTAAAAGGCTTAAAGATAAAATAGAAAACAAAAAGGATGTGGCACTTCCTCAGTTTACATCCTGTTCACCTGGATGGATAAAATATATTGAACATGAATTTCCGGATATACTTGATTATCTTTCCACATGTAAATCCCCACAACAGATGCTGGGACCACTTGCGAAAACTTATTATGCAAAAAGCATGGGAATAGATCCCAAAGATATCATTGTTGTTTCCATCATGCCCTGTACAGCAAAGAAATTTGAAGCAAACAGGCCTGAAATGT
>DNFX01000100.1:604-3442 GCA_003486795.1 Actinomycetota bacterium | reverse complement strand
AAAAATGTGTTTGAATTATATCATTGTTTTGCTTATAATCTTATTATAAATTATATAAAACAAACTGTTATCTATTTTTATTATAGAAAACATTTGTAATAATAAAAAGTAAAAAAAAAAAAAACATGCTTTACATTTTTGTGAAGTTATTGATATTCTATATTAGTAAAGATAAATAAGGAGAGTAATATGGGAAGTGTTGATCTACCGAAAAGCCCAATGGTGTTTCATCCAGAAAAGCCAAGCGCAGTTGGATCTAGAAACTCTCTCGCTCAAGAAAGCAGGGATCAGCAGGCAGAGGTTGACCGTCTTCTTGCAGAAGAAGTTGATAAAGTTATGAATCATGTCTCATCAAAACTTCCGCTGGAAGTTCTTGAGAAAGTTGATGTAATGGGCGGTTTAAAAGAAAAAGTTTACAATTATTTTAACCAGAATTATCAAAATATGTTCAATAGATATATTGTTACTACTGAAGATGAAATGGTTAAAAAAGTAAGAAACTTCATTGACAAAGAGGAAATGAAGGTTTTCAACAGGTATACACCCAAGGAAATTGCCACACTTCTTGATGAAGTCGGCGGTATGGATAAGTTCAATACCGGTGAGATTGAAAAATCCATTGTAAACATGTACGGCCACCTTATGGGGCATATACAGAGAGGTGTAAACGATCTTGAAAATCTCACCAACTCTCTTCTTCGCCAAAAAACAGATGTAGGCGGGTTTATAAGAGGCGAGAATGCGTATTCAGTTGTAAAATGTGCTTTCAAGGATAATATTTATAAGCCCAAAACAGTTTCCGATGTTAAAATGTCTGTAAATATCCTTGATTCAGAATTGATAAGTCCAATTTTTCATTATCAGGCTACTGTTGAATACCTTATAAAAGAACTTATTTCAAAAAATATCACTGATATTCTTGATAAGGAAATTGAAAAAGTTAAAGACCTGCTGATTGATGAAGGAAAAGAAGAACTGTCAGACAGTGAAATCATCTTTGAAAAGATGAAAAAAGTTGAAACAATTACTGATGATGACAAGAATAATCCAAAATCAAAAAGATATTCACTTGTTGCAAAAAATCTTATAGATGCACTTGAAGGGCTCAGGGCGGAAATTGATCCTGAAACTTTTGACCAGCTTAATATAAGGGAAAATCTCAAAAAGATTATTGATATCGAAAACATCAGAAACAGAGGCTATAATACAGCAATTAACTCATTGACTTCAATTCTTGACACATCAAAAATGGGCTATCAGTATATAGAAAACCTCAAAAACGGCAGGGAACTGATAATCAGGGAATATGAAGATACAGATACACAGCATCTGCCTGATGAAAGATATCAGATCAGAATGAGGTATTATGATAATGCCCAGGTAACAGAAGAACAGAAAGCCTACGATGTTCAGGTTAAATCCTTTGAGGTGGAAATTGAGCATCTTTGGGATATTCTCGAAATGGTTTATCAGGATACAAAGAAATTTAAAGGCATTACTGATTTTGAAGATCTTGCAAAAGCATATAAAAATAAAATTGCAAAGACGATAAAAGCCAAAACCGGTGATCCTCTCTATGAAAATATTGAAAAGGCATGGGATGAGGTTTCATTTATAAGAGCTGCTGAAACCAATGTAGAGGAACTTAACAGAACTTATATCTTTGAAAAAGATAAAGCAAAGAAAAGATTTGTTATTATGAAGAAAAGACTTCAGGACATGTATGGCTATAAATATCCCATACAAAGACGTGTTATGGAGGAAAGACTGGTTAAGCTGGAAGAACAGTTTAACAAATTTGATTACATGATTAATCCATATCATATTCAGCCTGGTCTATTGCTTGATCTTGATATTACTTCGATCAAAAGGAAAAAAGCTACACTTGACGGCATGGCAAATGTCCTGAATGAATTCCTTTTTGGTGTATCGAAAGGTTTCCAGGATGCTGCATTTGCTTCTTTCTCAAGAAGAAGATCTACTGTCAGAAGCGATATTAATCAGTCATTCAGTACAGATGTAGAAGAAATTGAAGATAAAGGACAAAGCTACCTTGATCTTTTAAACAGTTCTATGCCTGATAATGAATCAGAACAGCCGCTTGCTGTAACTAAGCAGGCAAAACCAGCTGGAAATGTAAAAAAATCAACCGGAATTGTTGACAACGCAAAAAAGAAAAAAGCACCACGAAAACAATCAGGCAGCAGCAAATTAACAACTATTTAATCTAAATAATTTTATCCGATACATCCCGATAGGGATGTATCGGCCATTCATAAGGCAGGTGATAATCCATGACTGATGTAAAAGAATTTGAGCGCTTTTATACAAGGGATGGGTTTAATAAGTCGTTAAACCATTTTAATTCTGTTCTTTCCGCAATTGGTGAATTACAAAATTACAATAATTTAGCTGATGTTTTAAACAATCTATTACAGGACGGTAAAGTTGAACAGCATCAATTATTACCAATAATCAATTCGCTTTTAGTTGATAAATACGGTTATTTATATAAATCAATAAACTTGAAGGAAACAATTACAGATCTCGATAAAATTTTCGAGGAAACATCAAAGTGGTGCGGCATTGATCTGGTAATCGGATATCATAATCCAAATATAGGCTATCTGGTAATAAATCCTAAAAGAAAAGAAAGTATATATCTTACAAGTGAGTTTAAGAACAATGAACTACTTACAATTTATGCCGGAGATTCTCTAGGTAAAAATGGTAATAAATATTCCGAGAAAGTAATTGAAGAGTTTATTAAATTACTTAATAATAAAAAAGTTAAAGTTCCATCACAGGTTCTTGATGGTAAATATAAAGTTAAATCAC
>DNFX01000100.1:0-585 GCA_003486795.1 Actinomycetota bacterium | reverse complement strand
AAAAAAAACTTCTTCAGATAAAGAAACAGTTTCTGTTGAAACTTCTCAGTCTTCAGCTTCAAAACCTCAGGAACAAATAGTTTCTACAGGCGGGGGTGCTGTCAGAATGACACCGTTATATTCTGTTCCGGTAACAAATGAACTCTTTCACAACGGGAATGTTGAAGCCTGGAAACGTATCATAAATAGTTACAGGACAAAATATCCAGGTCTTGATGTTATAATTTTCTATGATGGTGAAAGAATCCATGATATAAATACACTCTTTAAATGGGGCAAGGTTAAACACGGCTGTTCTATTCTTTTTGCAGTATCGGGTAAAGATATCAAAGATGTCGCAAAACTACAAAGATATCTAAAACAGGGAGCCAGTCAACGGTTCGAAGATTTTTTAAAATTCCCGGTAAATGCAATTTTGAAATTATTTTAATATAAGGAAGAGGCTGTTTGAAATGAAAAATAACATACATTTCTATTTTAAAGATGAGTTTATAAAAAATCCTGCAATTCTCGAAAAAATAGGTTCGAGAATCAGAGAAGCCAATAATTTCGCAGAATTAAGCCTGCCTGTTGTCCCTGGTTTTG
>DNFX01000070.1 GCA_003486795.1 Actinomycetota bacterium | reverse complement strand
CATAAAATATTTTTTAGCTTTAAGAGCCTGAGAACCTTCCTGCCCTTTCAGATTTAACGGGACTCCTGCAATTATCTTTGATACTTTTTTTTCTTTTATTATCTTTAAGAGAATTTCATGGAATCTTTCATTGTTTAGCTCAACAGAAAAAGGTATTGCAATTATTCCCTGGTCATCCGTTACAGCTATCCCCAGGTTCTTTTCACCATAATCAATTGCAAGAATCTTCGTCATGACAGATTGAGAGCATCATGTATCATTTTTAATGTAAAATCAGCAGCTTCCCTGATTTTTGAAATATCCGAACCGCCGGCCTGGGAAAAATCAGGTCTTCCGCCGCCACCGCCTTTAATAATCTTCGAAATCTCTTTTGCTATTTTTGAACAATCTATCCCTCTGATATTTAAATCAGGAGTACAGGAAAAAACAAGTACTGGTCTTTTATTTATTATATTGGCAAAAACACAGAAAAAATTTGTTTTATAATAGTTTTTCAATTCGTCTACCAGAATACCCATATTTTTAATATCGAGATCTTCTCTGAACCAGGATTGGGAAAAATCATATTTCAGAATTTTATAATTTTTATTTTCGGATTTTTTATATTGGTCAATTATAAGATCCCTGGCATTATTTATTAATAACTGATTGTATTTTACTGTCATTGTGTTAGCATCTAATTTTAAATCATCTACTTTTGACACTAAATCATTTATATCTGTATTTAATTTTAAAGATATTTCTTTTAATATTTTTTCGTTTGAATTTATATAGTTATAAGAAAAAATGCCGGTAATTGCTTCAATTCTCCTTAAATTTGCCCCGATACCTGAATCTGACAAAATTTTGAATAAACCGATTTCACCGGTTCTTCTTACGTGTATTCCTCCGCATAATTCCCTGCTGTAACTGCCTATTTCTACAACTCTTACAAACTTTCCGTATTTTTCTTCAAAAAGAGCAGTGGCCCCGATTTCCTGTGCATATTCCCTGGAAGTTTCAAAAATTTTTACAATATCGTTATCAATGATTTTTTTATTTACAAGCATTTCTGCTTTTTCAGTAAAAGCATCCTCATATTTGCCGAATACTTTGTAGTCAAATCTTAATCTTTCGTCAGATACAAAAGAACCTGCCTGCTCAACACCTGTTCCAAGAATTCCTCTTAAAGCCCAGTGAAGCAGATGTGTCGCAGTATGATTCCTGCTTATATTTTTTCTGAAATTATGATCAACTTCCGCACGGACTGCATCTTTAACCTTAAAAATACCTTTTTTAACGATTCCTTTATGGGTTATAAGGCCTTCAAAAGGTATCTGTGTGTCACTAACTTCAAATAAAAAATCCTTATCAATAATCGATATTATCCCTTTATCCCCTGCTGCACCGCCTTTTTCGCCATAGAAAGGAGTTTTCTGCAGTATTATCTCTCCTGCCTGTCCTTCATGTAATTCTTCTGTTTCTTTCTTAAAAGAATTGTCATTAATTATCATTTTCAAAATAACTGTTTCGGAACTGTTGCTTTCGTAGCCTGAAAACTCATTTTCAATTCCTGACCTTATATTTCTGTAAAGATCCAGATGCTCATTTATTTTTTTGTCAAATTTTGTTTTTTCTTTTGATACTTCAATATGTTTTTTCATAAAATCATTAAAACCGGTAATATCTGCAGACAGATTATTTTCTTTTAAAATCTCTTCGGTCAGCTCAAATGGAAATCCGTAAGTATCATATAACCTGAATGCATCCTGCGGGCTTAAAATATTTTTATTTTTGTTTTTTAGTTTGGATATGTTCTGAATCAACACCTTCATACCGTCTTTAAGAGTATTCGAAAATTTTTTTTCTTCATCGTCGACAATCTGCAAAGAAATTTCTTTTTTAATATTCAGTTCAGGATATGCTTCCATATAATCATTTATTATTATTTTACCTATTTCATTTAAAAAATAGTCTTTTATGCCTATTAGTCTGCCATACCTTATTGCCCTTCTTATTACTCTTCTCAGAATATAGCCTCTTCCTTCATTTGATGGCATTACCCCGTCCGAAATAAGAAAATAAATTGCCCTGCAGTGATCACTTATTATTTTTTTTGCCCTTGTCTTTGTTTCATCATCACAGCTGCCTGAAGTGTCTTCCTCTGCAATTTCAGAAATCTTTGAAATTATATTTTCAAACAAGGGAGTCTTAAAAACAGAATTACTCCCGCTTATCGCAGAATATATTCTTTCCAGACCCATTCCGGTATCTATATTTTTATTAGGCAACTCAAGATATTCTTTTCCATTATAGTTATATTGCGTGAAAACAAGATTCCATATTTCTATAAATCTGCTGCAGCTACAGTTCGGGCTGCAATCTTTCCTTCCACAGCCTGCTTCCTTGCCAAAATCATAATAAATTTCAGTTGAAGGACCGCATGGGCCGGTATCTCCTGCAGGACCCCAGAAATTGTCTTTCATTCCTGATTTATATATTCTTTCTTTAGAAATACCATTTGCTATCCAGTAACTTTCTGCTTCTTTATCCATCGGTAGTTTTCCATACCCACCAAAAACAGTTACCCACAATCTGTTTTCAGGTATTTTTAATATATCCAGTAGAAATTTCAGGGCAAAAAAGATTGCTTCTTTTTTAAAATAATCTGCAAAAGCAAAATTACCGAGCATTTCAAAAAAAGTAAGATGCCTGTCAGTTTTACCGATATTTTCTATATCACTTGTCCTGAAGCATTTCTGCACCGTTGAAATCCTTGGGAAAGGAGGAGTTTTTATACCCAGATAATATGGTTTAAATTGCTGCATCCCGGCCGTTGTAAGCAATACGCTCTTATCATTATCAGGAACAAGACTGGAAGATGGCAATATCAGATGATCGTTTTTTTTAAAAAAATTTAAAAACTCTTTTCTTATATCCATAACTTTATAAAAATAATTGAAATATTTAAAAATATCAATAATAAATAAATTATATAAAACAATACCCCATATTAACGTAATTGATTGAAGTTTTTATATGCCCTACCCAAAGTAAGGCGGATTCTTTCCTGCCGATTAGTAAGTCCCTTTAAAGGGCATTTACACCACAGTCAGAGTAAAGACTCCCATAGTTAATTTGTTGGCATTAAAATTAACTTCAATTACGATTAACACAGGGTATAATAAAATGTTAGCATAATTAAAATGCTAATACAATCTTAAGATATCACCATCATTCACAATCAATATTTATAGTTTTTATGTGTAATTCTTTTAACTGATCCTCGCTCACTCCTGACGGAGTTTCAGTCATAACATCAAAAGCCGACTGCGTTTTAGGAAATGCAATTACTTCCCTTATGCTTTTAAGTCCTCCGAGAATCATGGCAAATCTATCAAGTCCAAGAGCTATTCCTCCGTGAGGAGGAGTTCCATATTCCATCGCATTCAGGAAAAAACCGAAATTTTCATGCGCTTTTTTCAAATCTACATTTAAAAGTTTCAGGATTTTTTTCTGTATATCAATATTATTTATTCTTATGGAACCACCGCCGAGTTCATTTCCGTTAAGTATAATATCGTATGAGACTGATTTCACTTTAAGTGGATCTTCGTCGAGGTATTCTATCGTTTCCTCAGAGGGCATTGTAAATGGATGATGCATCGATTTATATTTCTTTTCTTTCTTATCCCATTCAAATAACGGGAAATCATAAACCCATAAATATTCAAACAGATTTTCATCAATTAGCTTTAATTTCGCACCTATTATAGTTCTCAAATCGCCCAGTACCTGGCAAGCTATATCAAATTTGTCGCTAATTATCAACAATAAATTTTTTGGTTTTAAGGATAAAGCAGACATAAGATCTGATTTTTCTTTTTCAGAAAGAAATTTTGCAACAGGTGACTGGAAATCAAGATTTTCATCTGTTTTAATCCATAATAAGCCTCCTGCACCATTCTTTTTTGCAATTTCAACAAACTGATCCAGATCCTTTCTTGAGAAGTCATCACTATTTTCTATGCAAAGGCATTTTATTACACCATTATTCTGAAGAGTTTCTTTAAAAATCTTGATATCTGAATTTTTGAAAATATCAGAAATATCCTTAATCTTTAATTCAAATCGCGTATCAGGTTTGTCTGAACCATACTGAGACATTGCTTCATGCCATGTTAATTTCTTAAAAGGTATATTTATATCTTTTTCTAATACTTTCAGCATTATTTCTTTTATTAACTTTTCTATGAGCTGTATTACATCTTCCTGCCTGACAAATGACATTTCGAGATCGATTTGTGTAAACTCAGGCTGTCGGTCTGCCCTAAGGTCTTCATCCCTGAAACATCTTGCAAGCTGAAAAATCCTGTCAAAACCTGAAAACATCAGTATCTGTTTGAAAAGCTGGGGTGACTGCGGAAGCGCATAAAATTTATTTGGATTAAGTCTTGAAGGAACCAGAAAATCTCTTGCTCCTTCAGGAGTACTTTTACCAAGTATGGGAGTTTCCACCTCGACAAAACCATATAATTCAAGAAAATTTCTTGTAACATGCATAATTCTGTTTTTTAAACGAATATTATGCTGCATCTCATTAGTTCTTAAATCGATATATCTATACTTTAGCCTGGTAAATTCATCAATATTTTCTCTGTCATCCAGACTGAAAGGCGGCGTTTTTGAAATATTGAAAATAATTAATTTATCAACAAATACCTCTATGCTTCCTGTAGGAATATCTTTATTGACTGTTTCTTCTGATCTTGGTTTTATTAATCCTTCAATCTGAATCGCAAATTCTGTTCTTATATCTTTTGCTGCTTCGTATGAATCTTTATCATAAGAAGGGTCAAAAACCAGTTGTATTGTTCCGCTGAAATCTCTTAAATCAATAAATATCAGCCTGCCATGATCTCTTCTTTTCCCAACCCAGCCACAAAGCAGGACTTTCTGGCCTGAATTTTCAGACTTCAGCAAACCACAAAGGTCAGACCTGTAAGCTGTTCTAAANNATCTTCGGTTTTCAATAAACCACACAGATTGCTCCTATAAGCTGTCTTAAAAACTTCAACATTGTTTATCATCAGATTCACTCCATTTTTTCAAGAAAATTTAATATCTTTTCTTTTTCAGTTTCCCAGTCAAATTCCTGCTGGGAATAATTCTCTAATTTTTTAACTTTAACACTCTTTTTCCTATATTCATCTTCACCTATTATTATTACATTCCTGTAGCCATTATTTTGTGCAGATTTTATTTCCTTGCCCAAATTTCTGATATTAAAATTGATATCACACAAAATACCTCGTCCTCTTAAAAATTTAATTAATTCAAAGATATATTTATTATAAGAAGGATCCATACTTATTACATAAGTTTTGTTTTTATCTTTTATTGAATCAGCTACCTGAATACCCAGCTCTTTCATCAGCAGTATTGTTCTTTCAAGACCTATTGCAAATCCAACAGAGCTTAGTTCCGGACCACCAAATTCTTTTACCAGATTATCATAACGGCCCCCTCCGCCAAGAGCATTTTGTGCACTGTCTATATCTGAAGATATGATTTCGAAAATTGTTCGCGTATAATAATCAAAACCCCTGACAAGATTTTTATTATGAACGTATTCTATTTTTAGAATATCAAGCAAAGATTTTATTTCATTAAAATGTTTTTGACAGTTTTCACAAAGATTATCACTGATTTTTATAACATTTTTCAAAACCGCACTGCACGTTTTTACTTTACAGTCAAAAACCCTTAATGTGTTTTTACCTAGTCGGGCATTACAATCTTCACATAGACTGCCCCTGAGCGGTATCAGTTGCTTTTCAAGCGCATCTATGTAATCTCTGCGGCAATCTGAGCATCCAATACTGTTAATATGAAGAATAAGGTTTTTAAAACCAATCTCTCTGAATAATTCATACAGCAGCCAGATAACTTCTGCATCTATGGACGGACTATTGCTGCCAACAGACTCAACTCCTATCTGGCAGAATTCTCTCATTCTTCCTTTCTGAGGTCTTTCATATCTGAA
>DNFX01000200.1:339-6769 GCA_003486795.1 Actinomycetota bacterium | reverse complement strand
CCCTGCCAGAATATTTATGTTATTTGAAAAGTTATAGCGGTAAGTTAGCTGGATAATATGCCGGTGGCATATTATCAGGGATTCGAAAGGACGGACTGAGCATAGCGAAGGAGTCCGCGTCTCTGCAGCGAACCGGAGGTGAGACGAAAGAACGAATCCCTCCAGCCCTGCCAGAATATTTATGTTATTTCTCGTAATTTTAAAATGAAAGAACAGGAAAAAATTGGCTAAGCAAAAGGTTCCAACGAAATTCAAGCAAAAAGCCATGATGGAGCGGATGATGCAGGAAAGAAAAGCACCCCCGACTCCTGTAAAGAAAAAGATTAACTGGAAAAAATTTATAAAAGCAATTCCGGGAAGAATTGCAAAATTTTTCAGTGATGTAGTCCATGAATTAAAGAAAGTAACATGGCCTACAAAAAACGATCTTTTCAGATATACAATCGTTGTTCTGGTAACTATTGCATTTTTTGCAATTATTTTGGGATTTTTTGATTTTATCTGGATAAGACTTATAGAATTTATAGCTTTTGCTTAATAGGTTTAAAAAGAGAGTTAAGAAGATAGACTTGAGGGTGTTTTTTTAAATGAGATCTAGATGGTATGTTATTCATTCATATGCAGGCTATGAAAACAAAGTAAAGCTGAATCTTGAGCATCGTAAAGATTCCATGAATATGAGTGATAAAATTTTTGATATTTATATTCCAACCGAAGAGGTAATGGAAATACATTCAGGGAAGAAACATGTTTCATCAAAGAAGGTTTTCCCGGGATATCTGCTTGTCAAGATGCTTCTTGACGATGATTCATGGTATGTAGTGAGAAATACTCCTGGTGTAACAGGTTTTGTCGGAAGTGAGGACAGGCCACAACCTTTATCAGAAGATGAAGTAAACAGAATAATGAAGAAGGTCGTTTCAGATAAACCGAAACCAAAAACTGATTTTGAAATAGGTATGCCTATCAAGGTGATTAACGGACCGTTTGCCAATTTTGACGGTACTATAAGTGAGATAAATATAGATCAGGGAAAAATCAGGGTTCTTGTATCAATATTCGGACGACAGACACCTGTAGAACTTAACTTTGATCAGGTTTCGAAAATTTAACTTAATAAATTTATTTTTAAAAGAGGAAAAAATGGCAAAAAAGATAGCAGCATTAATAAAATTACAGGTTACAGCAGGTCAGGCAAATCCGGCTCCCCCTATCGGTCCTGCATTAGGGCAGCATGGAATTAATATTATGGAATTCTGCAAGCAGTTCAATGAGCAGACTGCAAATCAGACCGGGACGGTTCTTCCTGTAGTAATTACGGTTTATGCTGACAGAAGTTTCAGTTTTATAACAAAGACTCCTCCTGCTGCAGTTCTGATTAAAAAAGCTGTTGGTATTGACAAAGGTTCAAAAGAACCCAACAGGTCAAAAGTGGCTGAGATAACAAAAGCACAGATTGAAGAGATTGCAAAACTTAAATTAAAAGATTTAAATGCAAGAAAAGTTGAGTCAGCAGTCAGGATAATCGAGGGTACTGCAAAGAGCATGGGAGTCAAAGTAGTATAGTTTTAAGTATAAGAGTTTTATTTAGAAGGACGGATTGTTGTGAAGAGAGGAAAAAAATATTTAGAGAAAGCTTCAGGGAGAGACAGGGTAACACTTAATACTCCGCTGACAGCTATAAAATGGGCAAAGGAAAATAGTTTTACAAAATTTGATGAATCTGTTGACCTTTCAATAAATCTTGGTGTAGATCCCAAGAAAGCAGACCAGATAGTAAGGGGGACCATAGTTCTTCCCAATGGAACAGGCAAGGTAGCGAAAATACTTGTTTTTGCCCAGGGAGAAAAAGCTACAGAAGCCAAAGATGCCGGTGCCGATTATGTTGGCGGAGAGGAACTTGTTGAAAAAGTGGCAGGAGGATGGCTTGATTTTGATATATGCATTTCTACTCCTGATATGATGAAAAGTGTTGGAAAACTGGGAAAAGTACTGGGTCCAAGAAAACTTATGCCCAACCCGAAATCAGGCACTGTTACAATGGATGTCTCAAGAGCTGTAAGCGATATTAAAAAAGGAAGGCTTGAGTTCAGGACCGATAAATACGGAGTTGTGCATAGTACAATAGGCAGAGTAAGCTTTGATTTAAAAGCTCTTGCAGAAAATTATTCTGCGCTTCTGGATGCGATAATAAAAGCAAAGCCATCAGCTGCAAAAGGAAAATATATAAAAGCTATTTATGTTTCGACTACTATGGGTCCAAGCATGAAAATAGATACCAATAAGTCAATTGAATCTGAGATGGCTGAAGTAGCTTAAACAGATTATCATTAAATACTGGTTTTATAAAAATAAAATTAAATAGCAAGCAAACCAGAGACAGCAGGTGCTGAAATTATTTCAGCTTAATACCCTGCCCAGGTTGATTAGATAATTTTAAAATCGACCTGTAGCGGGTCGATTTTTTGTTAATAAATATTGCAGATTTTTAAAAAGGGAACATAAAGGGAATATTTTTATTTTTAATATTTTAAATAAGGCGGTGGTTTAGTTGATAAAAAAAGAAAAAGAATTAAAAGTCGATTTATTAAAAAAGGATTTCAGTGATAATGCAGGATTGATTTTTGCTGACCACAGCAATATGAAATCTGAACAGTCCATGATAATAAGAGAGAAACTTGATAATATTGATGCAACATTAAGAATAGTTAAGAATACTCTTGCAACTCTGGCAGCAAGCGAATATTTTAAAGAAATTGATCTTACGGAAATTCTTAAAGGACATACCAGTATTATTGTCAGCCATAAAGATGTGATATCTACGGCAAAAGCATTAAAAGATATAATCAAAGAATTTGATGTTTTAAAAATCAAAGCGGGGATAATTGATGGAAAACTTATCGGTTCTGAAGATGTTGAAAAACTTGCAAGCATTCCATCAAGGGAAGTTCTGCTTGCCCAGATCGCGTCTGGCCTGATAAGCCCGATTTTTGCACTGGTAAGTCTGCTTAACAATTTGCCGCAGAAACTGGTAATGACTCTGGCTGCAATTCAAAAAGAAAAAGAATTAAATATTAATTAATTTAAAAAATTAAAGTTTTCAAGAAGGAAAGGATAAAAAATGGCTAAAGAATTAAAGATGGAAGAAATACTGGAAGCAATTGAGAAAATGACAGTACTACAGCTTTCTGAGTTAGTAAAAGCTTTGGAAGAAAAATTTGGTGTTAGTGCTCAGGCAATGGTTGCTGCTGCTCCTGCCGGAGGAGCCGCTCCTGCTGCTGCAGCAGATGCTGCCAGCGAAGAACAGACTGAATTTGACGTTGTTTTAAAAGCTGCCGGTGAAAAGAAAATACAGGTTATAAAAGTAGTAAGAGCTATAACCGGACTCGGTCTGAAAGAAGCCANNAAAACGGTGCTACAGTAGAATTGAAATAATCTGACTTCCCGTATTCCGTATATATATGTCTGTAAAATCAGAAAGATTGATTGATCAGAGTACGATCTTAAAAGATTTTGTACCAGAATAGTAGTCAATAGATAAACTATCTTAAATTAAAAAAAGAGTTAGTTTATCTATTGACATTATTAAAATATTTAGTATATTAATTGTTTGCAACTTTTTTGGGTTTTAGAATAGCACCCTCTTAAAGTGAGCTTTTTATCCTTTTAACAGTAATCAATTTTTTGGTTGTGAATTTTTTTCAATTTTTTAAAAAGGGGAGAATTATTAATGCAAAAAACTAAGAAAATCCAAAGATATGAATTTGGAAATATTCCTGAAATCATTGAAATACCCCATCTTCTTGATATACAGAGAAAATCTTTTGACTGGTTTCTTAAAGAAGGTGTCTGGGAAGCACTTAAGGATATTTCACCCATCGAGGATTTCACTGGAAATATGTCTCTTGAATTTAAGGGTTTTTCATGGGGTGAAGTAAATGCACCGATTGACACATGCAAAATGGAGAATATGGATTACTCAGCTCCTTTAAGGGTAAAGGCCAGATTTACAAACAGGGAAACCGGGGAATATAGCGAACAGGAAGATGTTTTTCTCGGAGATTTCCCACTAATGACAGATACAGGGACTTTTATTATAAATGGTACTGAAAGAGTGGTAGTTTCTCAGCTGGTCAGATCACCCGGAGCTTATTATGATAGTGATATAGATAAGAAAAAGGAAAAAGTAATTTATCTGTCCAAACTTATTCCCACAAGAGGTTCATGGATTGAGATAGAAACTGATAAAAAAGATGTTGCCTATGTCAGGATTGACAGAAAAAGAAAGTTCTTACTTTCAATATTCCTGAAATCAGTCGGTTTTGGAAACAACGAGGAACTTTTAAAATTATTCAGCCCGTTTGATAAAGTCGGCTGTATTAAAAACACTCTCGAAAAAGATGTTACCGAAACAGAAGAGGGAGCACTTATTGAATTTTACAAAAAGCTGAAACCAGGTGAACCTTCCACGAAGGAAAGTGCAAGGACGCTGATATCCCAGCTCTTTTTTAATTCAAAAAGATATGATCTTGGCAAAGTCGGTAGGTATAAAATAAATAAAAAACTTGAAGTAGATCAGCCTCTTGAAGCTGAAATAGAAGAACAGTTAAAACTTATTGATCAGAAAATGAATATAGATACAGGCGATCCCTTTATTCTTCACAGTAAAGATATTTTTCTGTTTGTCAAATACATACTGCAACTCATGGACGGGATAGGAGAGCTTGATGATATAGACCATTTCGGCAACAGGAGAATTAGAAATATCGGGGAGCTGATACAAAATCAGGTAAGAATAGGGCTTGCCAGAATGGAAAGAGTTGTCAAGGAAAGAATGACTACTCAGGATGTTGAAACCATAACACCCAAATCGCTTATTAATATAAGGCCTCTTGTAGCGGCATTAAAAGAATTTTACGGAAGCGGACAGCTTTCCCAGTTTCTGGACCAGACAAATCCGCTTGCAGAAATAACACATAAAAGAAGACTCAGTGCTCTCGGACCGGGAGGTCTTTCAAGGGAAAGAGCAGGATTTGAAGTAAGAGATGTCCATGCTTCCCATTATGGCAGAATGTGTCCCATTGAAACTCCGGAAGGTCCGAATATCGGGCTTATTGGTTCTCTTGCTACTTATGCTAGATTAAATGAATTTGGTTTTATTGAAACAGCTTACAGAAAAGTAGTAAACAGAAAAATAACAGATGAAGTTGAATACCTTACTGCAGATGATGAAGAAAAATATACAATTGCCCAGGCAACTGCAGAGATAGATGAAAAGGGTTATTTTGTTGAAGAAAAAGTACTTGCAAGACTTGGAGGAGAAGTAATTGCCGTAGATCCTGACAGTATCGACTATATGGATGTTTCCCCCAAACAGTTATTCAGTGCTGCTGCATCACTTATACCATTTCTTGAACATGATGATGCAAACCGTGCTTTAATGGGTTCAAACATGCAGAGACAGGCAGTTCCCCTTATTTATCCGGAACCTCCTCTTGTAGGGACAGGTATGGAAAAGAAGATAGCTCATGACAGCGGTCAGATAGTTGTTGCCAGAAATGCAGGCAAAGTTATTTATGTTTCTGCCGATAAAATCACAATTGAATATAAAGCAGAAGCAAAAGGCAAACCTATAGCTAGAGATGAATATAATTTATATAAATTCCGAAGATCAAACCAGGGAACCTGTATTAATCAGAGACCAATTGTTTTTGAAGGACAGGAAGTTAAAAAGGGTGAAGTAATTGCTGACGGTCCTTCAACAAATTCAGGAGAACTTGCACTCGGAAGAGACCTTCTGGTTGCATTCATGCCCTGGGAAGGATATAACTACGAAGATGCAATAGTTCTTTCTGAAAGGCTTGTAAAAGAAGATGTATTGTCTTCAATACATATATCAAAACATGAAATAGAGGCAAGAACCACAAAGCTTGGCCCAGAGGAAATAACAAGAGATATTCCGAATGTAAGCGATGAACTTCTTAAGAATCTGGACGAGAGGGGAATCATAAGACTCGGAGCTGAGGTAAACCCCGGTGATATACTTGTAGGGAAGATAACACCAAAAGGAGAAACAGAACTTACTGCAGAAGAAAAGCTTTTGAGAGCTATTTTTGGTGAGAAAGCAAGAGAAGTTCGTGACAGCTCACTGAAAGTCCCTCATGGTGAAAGCGGTAAAGTAATAGATATTCAAATATCTTCAAAGAAAAAGGGAAACGATCTTCCTCCGGGTGTAAATGAGCTTGTACGAGTATTTATTGCAAAGAAAAGAAAAATATCTGTGGGAGACAAGCTTGCCGGAAGGCATGGCAATAAAGGTGTTATTTCAGTAATACTTCCCGAAGAAGATATGCCTTATACGGAAGACGGTACTCCTGTTGATATAGTTTTGAATCCGCTCGGAGTTCCTTCCCGTATGAATGTGGGGCAG
>DNFX01000200.1:0-202 GCA_003486795.1 Actinomycetota bacterium | reverse complement strand
TTACCGGAGACTGGCAAAGTGCCACTTTTTGATGGGAAAAGCGGTGAAAAAATTGCTTCTGATATCACAATTGGATATATATATATTCTGAAATTATTACATCTTGTTGATGATAAAATACATGCAAGATCCACAGGTCCTTATTCACTGGTTACACAGCAGCCACTTGGAGGTAAAGCACAGTTCGGAGGTCAGAGATTCG
>DNFX01000173.1 GCA_003486795.1 Actinomycetota bacterium | reverse complement strand
GCAGAAATTTTATCGACTGTTGATATGCGTCTTCAGCTATTTAAAGAAAAAAAACAAAAGCTGCAAAGAATAAAGAAAGGGTTAATGAATAACCTCTTAACGGGAAAAATAAGAGTAAAGGCTTAAATATAAATGGCATCTTATGAAAAATCCCTGGTTGAAGATTATATAATTGAAAAACTCACGGAAAAAGGCTGGAAATTTGTTGAAGCAGACAAGCTTGAAAGAGTAAATTATGAGGAACCCCTTCTCATTGCGCCATTGTCAAGAAATATAAAATCAATTAATAAAGAACCTGTTATCAGCGATGAAGAGATAAATAAAATAATTAATGTGCTAAGACTTACCGGGACAGGTGTGGAAGGAGCAAAATCTATTCTTAATTATTATAGATTTGGAATACCTATAAAGCCCGAAACGGAAAAAACAATAAAGTACATAAAATTATTTGATTTTCAAAATATTCAAAATAATGATTTTATTGTATCAAGGCAGGTTTACTATCATGGAAGAGAATTCATACGAACAGATATCATTCTTTACATCAATGGCATTCCAATTGTAAATATAGAATGCAAAAACCCTTTGATATTGTCTGAAAACTGGTATGAAGCATACAGACAAATTAATGATTATAAAAAAAATGTTCCTGAATTATATAAATATTTACAGATAGGGATTGCTGCTGAGGATAATGCATATTACTTTCCGATAACGACCTGGAAAGATGAAGTACTGATAAATAGCTGGAAACATGAAAAAAAGAATTCTATGGATTCAATAATTGAAATGCTTTCGCGTGATACCCTGCTTGATATTTTACAGAACTATATTTTTTTTAGAACTGAAAGAGAAGAATCAGGTAAAATAATATGTCGATATATGCAATACAGCGCTTCAGATAAAATTGTAAAAAGAGTCAGTGGGAATTTAAGCGGAGTTGAAGAAAAGAACAAAGGTCTTATATGGCATTGGCAGGGCAGTGGAAAAACTTTTACAATGATTTTTGCTGCCAATAAACTTTATTATCTGGAAAAACTGGAAAATCCTACAATCTTCTTTATTGTTGACAGAGTGGAACTGGAAAGACAGCTAACAGATGAATTTGGTTTTCTGGATATTGGTAAACCGGAGGTCATAGATAGTGCATCAACGCTGAAAAGGGTTTTAAAATATGATGATTATAACGGTAAGAGGGGTTTATTTATAACACTTATACACAAATTCAAACCCGAAGATTTTAATACTTTGCAGAAAGAACTTGAAGCTGTTTCAAAAAACAAAGAATCAGTAATGAACAGGAAAAATGTTATCGTATTTATCGATGAGGGACACAGGACACAATATGGTTTGCTTGCAGCACAGATGAAAAGTATTTTTAAGAACGCATTTTTCTTTGCATTTACAGGAACTCCTATTTCCAAAAAAGAAAAGGATACTTATCTGGAATTTAGCTACCCTCCCGAAGAGCTATACCTTGATAAATATTTTATTGCTGATTCGATAAATGATGAATTTACTGTAAAAATAATTTATCAGCCGAGACTGATAGAAAAAGCTCATTTAAAAAAGCAACTGCTTGAAAGTTTTCTGGATTCAGAGCTTGAAGAACTACCGGAAAAAACAGGTGAAATGGTTGAAGAAAGTGTTAAGGAAAAATTAGATTCAATTAAAGTTATTCTGGAAAACAGAAAACGCATAAGCATGATTGCAAAAGACATAGTTGAGCATTTTAAGGAAAATACTGATGGAAAATTCAAAGCTATTATTGTTGCTGCCAGCAGAATTGCATGTAATAGATATAAAGAGGAATTGGATAAATATTTACCACAGAAATATTCTGAAATCGTAATGACCTATGAGGGCATATATAATAAAGAGCTGGCTGAAAGAGTAGCCGAAGCTAATATCAGATTTGGAACAAAAAGCTCCGGAGATATTAATAAGGAAATAATTGATAAATACAAAGATGAACAATATCCAAAAATATTGATTGTTACTGACATGCTGCTTGCGGGATTTAATGTTCCTGAACTCCAGGTAATGTATTTGGACAAACCTCTTAAGGAACACAGACTTCTTCAGGCAATTGCAAGAACCAACAGACCTTATAAAAACATAAAGGAGGAAGGGATAATTATTGATTATGTCGGAGTATTGAAGGAACTTAAAAGAGCTTTCAGTATCTATAATGAAGAAGATATAAAATATTCACTTTTCAGTTTACAAAATATTGAACAGGAATTTATCGAACTTATTAATAAGATCTTAAAAATGTTTGAAGGTTTGAATAAAAATTATAATAAAAACACCTTATTAAAAACAGTTGAGTTAATATCTACTGATAAAAGAAATGAAAGAGAATTTATAGATAATTATAAAAAATTAAGAAAAATGTTTGAGATTCTTGGTCCAAAAGAGATAAAAGTAGAATATTTTAAAGACTATAAATGGATTTCTGCCATTTATATTTATTATATGAGAACGGTAAATCAGAAGCCAGCCATTGAACATTATGTAGAAAAGTATTTTGAAAGAACTATTAAATTTATTCATGAATCAACCGAAATAAAAGAATTGGAAACCAGTCTTCCCAAAATATGCTTTGATGAAAAATATTTTGAAGAGTTTGATAAAAAAGTATCAAACCAAAAAGAAAAAGCTGCAAATTTACTTTTTGCATTAAATAAAATGGTTCTAGTTGAAAGACATAAAAATCCTATTTATGAGTCTTTAGCTGAAAGAGTAGAAAGGCTTCTTGAATTATGGAAAGAAAAAACCAAAGACTACAAGAAGATCTATGCTGAAGGCAAAGAAATAGTCAGTGAAATAAAAAAACTTGGCAATAGACAAAAAAGTGCAGATCTTTCTAATCTTGAATATTCGCTTTTACTTGTTTTGGAAGAACAATTCGGTAAAAATGATGTATTTCTAAAACAAATAAAACATATTTCAAAAAATATTGAAAAATTACTTTTTCCAGGATGGTTAAATCAACCGACTGAAGTTAAAAAAATCGAGAGAGAAATAAGGAAATTCTCCTTAAAAATAAAAAAAGAGTATGAACTTTCTATGGGAAAAATGAATGAATTATTTAAAATGTTAATGGAAAAAGTTATAAATTATGGAATTAAATAATTATTATGAGGCCATAAAGCAAGATGAAATAAGAATGTATTAAATAATATTACTAGTAATAAATTAATGAAAATTAAAACAGAAAATATAATTGAAAATATAGTAAAGAAACTTAAACTTATACCTCTTGATGGCGAAGGAGGTCTTTACTATGAGGCATACCGCTCAGAAGAGTTCATCGACAGCAAAAGTCTCCCGGAAAGATATGACTCTAAGAGATGTTTTTATACTTCCATATATTATCTGATTACAGCCAGGAATTACTCACATCTTCACAAGGTGAAATCTGATGAAATATTTCATTTCTATCTTGGCGATCCTGTTGAAATTATCAATCTCTTTTCAGACGGAAGCTTTAAGAAGGTGATACTGGGGCAGAATATTCTGGGCGATGAAAGACTACAGTATCGAGTTCCTAGGGATGTGTGGCAGGGTGCGAGGCTGAAAAAAGGAGGCAGTTTTGCTCTTCTGGGAACTAATGTATCGCCAGGCTTTGAGTTTGAAGACTTTATACCTGCTGCAAAATATAAAGACGAAATAATTCAGAAATATGGTAATATTAAGTCTAAGATTATAAATTATTTTTAATAATTTATTTTGGCAGCTCTTCAGGAGATTATATAAGTAAAAATTAATTTTACGTATATGAATTAAATAAAAGATGGCAGAAAAAACCAGTAAAAACACTTTAATTGTTGCAGAATGCGGTTTTGAGTATTCAAGCAGCCCGGTAGATGTAATAGCCAGAGGACAGGCAAGAGCTGAGGTAAGTGAAGAAGAAATAATTATCTTTGAAAGGCTGAAACAGCCGTATATTTTTAAACTTACAGACATATCAAAAATAATACCTTCCAATTATAAAATAATTATCAGATTATCACCCAACGGGGAAATCAGACTAAGCGAGCTGGGATATAATTTTGAAGATTTTTTAAGGATACTCATCAAATCAAGAAACATGCTGATATCAAAATACCTGCTTATGAATGAAGAGGTCATAAGAAAAGACATCAAAGCTCATTGCGAGATATCTTATCCTGATTGTGCGGAAACAATCAGTAATGACTGTGAGGTAATAATTTACAAGACCGGACTTGCCATACATCCTGAATTCAGTGAATTAATAAGAATACCATACTGTGAGATTAAAGATATTAATGAGATTGAATATGGTCTTTTAGTAACCAGCGAGGATGAATTAAATGTAAAATTAAATCAGTTTGGTTATGAGTTTGATTCTTTTAAAAAATATCTTTCTGATTCAATGGAAAAACTTAATATTTTTGCGCAGGAATTTGTACGAGGTTTAGATCCTGAAGCAGACAGTATCACTGTAAGGTCTGTTGGGGGGATGCTTGTGGATGGAAAAGCTGCAATGAAACAGAATGTAGAAAAATTTTCCAAAAAGATCTGGAGCGGACTTGAAAAGCTTATTGATAAAACAGACTTAAAAGANNGATTACCTGTGGTTTCTTATACCTGTATGCAGTATTGATGCCGGAGATTATAAAAATTGCATGATTCTTGAAGCTGTACCTTTAAAAAAGGAAGGATTCGGGGGGTCAGCTGATAAAGACGTAAACAATAATGATAGTGAAGGTTCTAATGGTGGAGACATTGCGGCGGTTAAAAATTTATTCCAGAATATTTTATCGGAAAAGAATAAACAACCCGGGAATAGGCAGGATGATGATGAAGAAAAGAGCCAGGATCATAGCCAGGATGAAGAAAACTCTGCGACCGGAATGGCAACTTATCTTTTTAAGATATTTGATGAAAATGAAATAGAATCTTTGAAAAATGATTCTCAAAACGCCCGGAAGACAGAGTTAAAGATAATAGAAATGATAAAAAAAATAAATAAAGCTCTGATAGCAATTAATTTCAGAAGAGAGCCCATATATCTTTCAGAAGATGCCTTGTATGATCCTAAAAATATCCGTTACAGATTTGCAATCGAAAACATACCTGCCCTTAAAGAACTAAGAAGCAAGTTTATCGGAAGAGTAAGCCATTCCGGACTGGAGAGATGGAAGAAGGGTATTGAAAAAATGATAAAATCCGGTAACAATTAAAAGGAGAATTTTAATGTCAGGATATAACGTACCTTGCAGATTTTGCGGCAAACTTATTCCCAAAGAGTCGAACGTATGCCCTGTGTGCGGAAAATCTGACCCTATATTTTTAAGATGCCCGAGATGCAGGGATATTTTAAAAAAAGACTGGGTAAACTGCCCTTCATGCGGGCTGAACCTGAGGATAAAATGCCCGAAGTGCGGGCAGGAGACTTTTTTTGATAATGTCTGTGAAAAGTGCGGGGCTGAATTAAAGGTAGTATGTCCAAATCCAAAATGCAGGACAGAACAACTTCCGATCTCTGACAAATGCATAAAATGCGGCAAGCCGCTTAATATTTGATTATTAATATTTTTTAAATTTTTAATTGGTTTTTAAGAACCAGGAGGTATCAATGGTAATGCAATCATTCACTGACAACTATGAAGATAATAGTACTGAAGAAGGTTTCCAGTTCACTTTTTTCTGCAATCTCTGCAATGAAGGATTTAAAACATCCTTTATTCCTTCCAAGAGCCATAGAAAAGGGAGATTTTTTTCCGGTCTTGGCCAGGCTATTTCAGTCGGCGCGTCCCTTTTTGGAAAAGACAGCATAGGTTATGACGTTGAAAGAGGAACAGATATTATAGGCCAGAGATTTGAGGGAATGTCAGCAGAGTGGCACAAAGAGCATGAAGAAGCTTTCAAAATTGCCCAGAATGAAGCTAAAGGATTTTTTCACAGGTGTCCGAAGTGCAGACAGTGGGTCTGCGATAATGACTGGAATGAGCAGGAAGGGTTATGTGTTGATTGTGCTCCAAGGATAAATGTGGAGGTTGCTGCAGCAAAAGGCCAGAAAATGGCAAAAGACATCCAGGCAAAAGCAGAGAATACCCAGGTATTTTATGGTGATATAGAAAGCAAGCAGACTATATGCCCAAACTGCGGAAAACCTGCGGGGCAGGGAAAATTCTGCAATAACTGCGGAGCACCGCTGACTATGACAAAATGCCCTCAGTGCGGTGCCCAGAACCAGGCAGGCGCCAGATTCTGCGGAGAATGCGGCAACAGATTGATGTAGAAAATGAAGATTACCTAAGATGTAAAACATGTAAGCGTAACTTTTATATAGTTCAGGTCACTTTAATGCTATAATCTTCTAAATATTTATATAATTTCAAAAAGCTTTATTAAAGATATTAAAAAAAGACTTATATGTTAGTAAATAGGCCAGTATCTTTTCTGGATTTAGTCTTAAGCATATCAGAATCAACGGATTTAATTGATTCAAATATAAATTATCATGGCAAAAGAGTTGCTTTTATAGCTTTAAATATCTCCAATGAATTAGGACTTAATCTATCAGATAAAAATACTATTATAATTGCAGGGCTACTGCATGATATAGGGGCTTTTTCTCTTCAGGACAAATTAGCGGCAGCCAGTTTTGAATTTGAATTTAAATATGATCCAAAAGAGATAAATAAACATTCCGAGCTGGGTTATATGCTTTTAAATAAATTTAAGCCACTATCTGAAGTAGCTGAAATCATAAGGTATCATCATTTTACTTATAAGGAGTCAAAAAAATTAATTAATGTTGATAAAAATATTGTATTATTTAGCCAAATAATACATTTAGCTGACAGGATTGATATATTGATTAATAGAAAAGTCAATATATTAAGTCAGGTTGAAAATATTTATGATAAAATATTAGAATATTCTTCAGATTATTTTAACCCAGAGCTGGTAGAGGTGTTTGACTCTTTAAAACAAAAAGAATCCTTTTGGTTAGATATTGCCTCTAATCCTCAGATCTTAACCTTTTCCAGATTTATTGGATATCTCCCTCTCGATTTTAGTTTAGACAAAATTCTTGATTTCTCAAAAATGTTTAGTCAGATTATAGATTTTAGAAGTTCATTTACCGCTATGCATTCAAAAGGAGTTACAGCTACCTCGATCTTACTTGCAAAACTAGTTAATTTTTCAGAGACAGAATGTAAAATGATGGAAGTTGCAGGATACTTGCATGATTTAGGTAAATTATCAGTTCCTGCAGAAATTTTAGAAAAACAAGCAAGACTTAGCAAAGATGAATTTGATATCATAAAAGGTCATGCTTATTTTACTTATAAAATTTTAAGTGATGTTGCAAATTTAGATACTATAAATACCTGGGCTGCTTTTCATCATGAATACCTTGACGGAAGTGGGTACCCTTTTCATTTAAAAAAAGATGAACTTTCCCTGGGGTCAAGAATTATGGCTGTTTCTGATATTTTTACAGCAATTACTGAAGACAGACCTTACAGAAAAGGAATGAGTAAAACTGAAAGTTTAAAGGTAGTAGAAACAATGGCAAAAAATAATAAAATTGATACGGAACTAGTGTCAGTTTTAAAATCTAACTATGACGTGATTAATTCATCCAGAGCAGTTGCCCAGAAAGAAGCCTTAATACAATACGGGGAATTCAGGAAGCATTATAATAA
>DNFX01000240.1:2417-2565 GCA_003486795.1 Actinomycetota bacterium | reverse complement strand
TTTTTAAAAATCATAAAATTGATTTTAGGGATAAGAAAAATATTGACAGATTAATAAATGAGCTGGAATGTCCTCAAATCAGAAAAGGCGACATATTTACGGCTCTTTTTGAGTTTTGTCATCTGGAGCCAAGACTTCCCTCAAGAAA
>DNFX01000240.1:0-2362 GCA_003486795.1 Actinomycetota bacterium | reverse complement strand
CATACAGAGATTTTTCCAGAACAGACTGGAAACCTTTTATTAAAGCTGCTGTTGAAAGAAACCCAGTTTCAATAGACGGGTGTAAAAATTTAAGCGATGATGAAGTTATAGAATTCATTAAAAAAATGCCTGAAGAATCTATATATGATGGATCAAGAGTAGCCCAGCCGGATGAAGTCTGGAATTACCACAGAGGAGACGGGCTTGAAAAAGCAATATTTATCCTTAATGTCTTTAGAAAAAGGAATAACTGCAAAAATATTATAATCAATCTTGAAAAAAATACTGTCAGCCTTACAATGGACAAATCAATCCTCACTTTTTCTTCCGGGAAAAATCTGACTGGTACTATTACATTGGATAATGATTTTGCCTAACAAGTATTCATCTCGTTTTAGACTGGGTAAAAGCTTGTTAAATTATCTGCTTCATTATTTGCCTTAAAATTGAAGATTGTGTCTTATGGATATCATATTATATATCTGTTATATGCTTGTTTTGCCTGCTATTACTATCTAGTCAAGGACCGGTTTGGTTTATTTTACAAAATTCCTATATGTCCTGCTGGTGAATATCCAGATATCCATTTATCCCGATAGGTACCAAATTATACGTCCCCATGGTACAATCGAACCATTGTTCATTAATAAAGCAATATTCATTAAACTTATAAAAAAAGGATTCAGAAGATGAAAAAAACAGATGTCTTGTTAATCGGTGGAAGCGCAACCGGATTAGTAGCTGCTCTTACTGCCAAATCAAACTATCCAGACAAAATAGTCACAGTTATACGTAAAGAAGAAAAAGTTATGATTCCATGTGGAATACCATATATTTTTGGAACAGTGGGAGATAGTAATTTTAATATATTGCCTGATGAAGGTCTTATAAAACTTGGGGTAGATATATTAATTGATGAAGTTATCAGCGTTGACACAGATAATAAAACCTGCGTTACAAAAAGCGGGGAGAATTTTATATATGACAAGCTAATAATTGGAACTGGGTCTATACCGGCAGTCCCAGGCTGGCTAGCAGGATCAGATTTGGAAAATGTTTTTACAATCCCAAAAAATAAAAATTATCTTGATCAGTTTCAGGAGAAACTGTCTGGTCTGGAAAAGGTAATAGTCATAGGAGCAGGATTTATAGGAGTTGAAATATCAGATGAATTAAATAAAATTGGAAAGGATGTTACTTTAATCGAAATCTTACCAAATATTCTGGGAGCAACTTTTGATGATGAATTTGCAATAGAAGCACAAGATATTCTTAGCCAGAGAGGCGTCAAAATCAAAGCAAACTGCAGTGTTAAATCAATTTCTGGTAATAATGGCAAAGTAAGCAAAGTAAAACTTGACAATGGAGAAACTATTGACGCTGATGCAGTTATACTTTCCCTGGGGTATCTGCCTAACACAGAACTTGCCATGAAAATGGGACTGGAACTCAACAATTTCGGTTTTATTAAGGCAGACCAATACAGACGTACAAATATACAGGATATTTTTGCAGCAGGAGACTGCGCTGAAAAAGTAGATTTTGCTACTGGAAAATTAAGTAAAATAATGCTTGCTTCTACAGCTTGTGCAGAAGCAAGAATTGCTGGACTTAATCTCTACGAACTCAATACCTTTAGCGCTTTCAAGGGAACACTGGGAATATACGCTACCTGCATTGGAGATACCGCATTTGGGGTGGCCGGACTTATTGAAAAAATTGCTGTTGCGGAAGGCTTTAAAATAGTAACAGGTTCATTCACGGGAATTAACAGGCATCCTGGAAAGATTTCGGATGCTCATAAAGAAACAGTCAAATTAATAGTATCCAGGCAATCAGGTGTAATACTTGGCGGTGAAGTTCTTGGAGGCAAATGCACCGGAGAGCTAACTAATGTAATCGGACTCGCAATTCAGAACAATATGACAATTCATGACTTATTGATGACACAGATAGGGACACACCCTTTACTTACTGCTTCCCCTGCAGGTTATCCTTTAATAAAGGCAGCAGAAGTTGTAGCAAAAACTTTAAGGAGCTCCTGAAAATAAAAAGACATTGCTGTCAGAAATTTAAAAAGTATAATAATTTTAAGTACAGATGCTTAAAATCAAATATTTCGGAGCTTACTTATTTTTTTAAAGGAGTTAAACGATATGAAAAGAATATTCATGTCACTCCCGAAATACATTAAGGAAGAAAATAAGCTTAATAATATCGGAACATATATAAAGTAATTTTCTAAGAGAGCTTTGCTTGCAACTTCCATTTCTTATAAGGAAAGAACACAGGATATTTTCAATAAAGTATTTGTAGATAATGAGTTGGAAATTATTTGCGATCAGTTCAGGGAAGAGTACAT
>DNFX01000298.1 GCA_003486795.1 Actinomycetota bacterium | reverse complement strand
AAAATGAGTTTCAGTCAATCCTTGAAGGGTTTATGCTTGCCAAAGCCAGAATGGGACCCTTCCAGACTGAACAGGAACTTGTTTCCCCTGTCAAGGAAATAAATGTGTCTATAACTGAAAAGAACATAATAAGTGTAAAGGTACCGGTATTTGAAAAAGAAGTAAGCGGTGAAATGATTCCATATGGCTTTCTTAATACAAGCGGTGAAACCGACGTATCGCTTATAAAATTCGAGAAATTTCTGGAATCTCTTTTCAGTCTTGCAGAAAAAGAAAAGGCAGTACATCTTCTTGCCAGTCAGATTGAAGAAACCAGGAGAAGAGTTAATGCCCTTGAATACAAACTTATGCCCGATCTTGATGAAACCATTAACTTTATCACAATGAAGCTTGAGGAAACAGAAAGGTCCAGTATCGTAAGACTAATGAAAGTCAAAGATATTGTAAGAAAGCATTAATACCAGCCCTGATTTACTCCTTAATTTATTCTGTTAAAATCTTTTTTAAAGGAATTCTGTCACCGACAGAAAACTGGTAATCTTTGTAATTATTTTAATATTTTTAAACAGATATCTGATTTTTTAAATGAAAAGCATACCGGAAGACAAATTAATAAAAATAAATACATCGGGTAAAGAAATTTTAAAACTGCAGATCGATACTATAGCCGGTATTTTAAATAATGAAAAAGTTATTATACTTCCTGCAAAAACGATGTACGGTATAAGTGCAAGATTTGATTCAGAAAAAGCAGCACAAAAAATTTATGAAATCAAGGAAAGACCTGCAGAACTACCTTTTATTATTCTTATTTCAAAAATAGAAATGCTTGATAAACTGACTATGGGGGTAGGAAATAATGCAAAAACTCTTATGGATTTTTACTGGGACAAAAAAGATGTAAAACCTCTTACCATAATTTTTAAAAAAAATATCCGGTTTAATGGATTCACAGACAAAAACAGAAACACTATTGCTGTAAGAATGGCGGAGTTCGACTATATCAGGCAGATAATCGATAAATCCGCACCTATAATATCTACCAGTGCAAACATATCCGGAACAGGTAAAAATCCTTTGGAAATATGCCAGATTCCTGATAAAATTCTTAGAAATGCGGATATGATCATCGAACATGAAAATAAGCTGCTGGGGACACAGTCCACTATAATCGACATGAGCGATAATGACGATTTTCCAAAACTTATCAGGCAGGGAGCCGTATCTTTTGATGATATATTGCAAAAATTATAAATAAAAATATAATTATTTCATTTGCTTTTCAGCAGTTGTGATTTGATGTTTAAATATATTTTTTTTAATTAATCTTATTTTTTTGGAAAGGAAAACCAAGTGCGAATTCTTAATATTGGAAGCCCGGTTTTAAATAATAAAGCCGATAAAGAAGTAGAAGCAATAATAAATAAAGAGATAGACAGGCAGAATGAAAATATAACTCTGATAGCGAGCGAAAATTACGCTTCACCTTCAGTACTTAGCGCAATGGGTTCTGTTTTTACCAACAAATATGCTGAAGGATATCCGAAACACAGATATTATGAAGGTTGTGAATACGTTGATGAAATAGAGACTCTGGCAAAAAGCAGACTTAATGAAGTCTTTGACAGTGAATACAGTAATGTGCAGCCTCATTCAGGTGTTCAGGCAAATACTGCAGTATTTCTGGCAATCCTCAAACCTCATGACAAGATTTTAAGTATGAGCCTGAAAGACGGCGGACATTTAAGCCATGGTAATGTAATGAACATTTCAGGTCGTTATTATGAAATACATTTTTATAATGTCGACAGGGAAACCCAGAAGATAGATTATGAAAACATAAGGAAAATGGCAAAAGAAGTAAGACCGAAACTCATTATAGCAGGCGCCAGTTCTTATCCGAGAATAATAGATTTCAAAAAATTCAGAGAAATAGCTGATGAAACTGGCGCATATCTTATGGCTGATATTGCCCATATCGCCGGTCTTATAGCAGGTGAAGTCCACCCTACATCCGTTGGTCTTGCTGATTTTACTACAGGAACGACACATAAAACCTTAAGAGGTCCGAGGGGAGGATTTATTATTGCAGACAAGAAATACTCTACACTGCTTGATACAGGAATATTCCCAGGTACACAGGGAGGCCCCCTGGTTCATATGATTGCAGCCAAAGCAGTAGCTTTCAAGGAAGCTCTCGAACCTGATTTTAAGAAATATGCAAAAAAAATCATTGAGAATTCAAAAATACTTTGTGATTATCTAAAAAATGACGGATTTAAGATAGTTTCCGGAGGAACAGATAATCATCTGTTTTTAATCGATCTTGAGCCCCTTGAAATGACAGGCCAGGATGCTTCATCAACGCTTGCTGCACATAATATTGTTTTAAATAAAAATGTAATTCCTTTTGACAAGCTTAATCCAACACTTACAAGCGGAATAAGAATAGGAACTGCAGCTGCTACCACAAGAGGCATGGGCAAGGAAGAAATGCTTAAGATAGGTGAATGGATCTCATTTATTCTGAAGAACTGGCAGAACAAAACCAAAATAGCACCGGTAAAAGAAAAAGCCAGAAAACTTGCTCTTGATTACCCTGTTTATACATATTAGAAATTAACGTATGTTATATGAAAAACAGATAAAAAACAGATAATTCTGTAATAAATGGCTGATTTCAGCAGACTATAAAGGATACCCCGGTCTATCAGTACCAGCCTATCATGTATTTAACATAAATAAGTATATTGCATACTATCAAAGCAAGAACTGAAGCAGGAAGAGCCAGTTTTATCCATCTTCCCCAGCCTATTATACTACCTTTCTTCTCCAT
>DNFX01000271.1 GCA_003486795.1 Actinomycetota bacterium | reverse complement strand
TGGAATCTTCTTTCAAGGGCGGCGTCTTTTTCAATATGTTTTCTGTATTCATCCAGAGTTGTTGCACCAACCATATGAAGCTCTCCTCTTGCAAGCATCGGCTTCAGCATATTAGATGCATCCATAGCTCCTTCTGCCGCACCTGCTCCGACAACTGTATGCAGCTCATCAATAAACAGAATTATTTTCCCTTCAGATCTGGTTATTTCCTTTAAAACCGCTTTCAACCTGTCCTCGAATTCTCCCCTGTATTTTGCACCGGCAATTACAGCCCCCATATCAAGAGCGAAAATTGTTTTCTCTTTCAAACCTTCGGGGACATCTCCGGAAACTATTCTCTGTGCAAGACCTTCAACAATTGCCGTCTTTCCGACTCCGGGCTCGCCTATAAGAACAGGATTATTTTTGGTCCTTCTGGAAAGAACCTGTATTACTCTTCTTATTTCATCATCTCTGCCGATAACAGGATCCAGCCTGCCTTTTTTTGCAAGATCAGTAATGTTTTTACCAAATCTCTGCAGTGCCTGATATTTATCTTCAGGATTCTGGTCTGAAACTCTCTGGCTTCCTCTTATTTCTACAAGTGCCTGATATATTTTCTGTTTTGTAATACCGTTTTTCTTTAAAATTTCTCCTGTTTTGCTCCTGCTTTCAGAAAGAGCTATCAGAAGATGCTCTGTGCTTACATAATCATCTTTTAACTGCTGTGCTTCTTTTGCTGCAATATTTAAAGTGTTGCCAAGTTCAGAGCTGAGATAAACCTGTACATTATCTCCTGACACCTTGGGATACTTCTGTAATTCTTCTTTTAGTAATGCAGCAATATCTGCAACATTTATATTAATCTTTTCAATCAGCGGAAGAATTATTCCTTCGCTCTGATCCAAAAGTGCGTTCATTAAATGTATATCAGCGATTTCCTGATTACCATTATCTATGGCAATTGTATTTGCAGCAGAAATCGCTTCCTGTGCTTTTACTGTAAATTTATCAAATTGCATCTGAATCACCTCTATATTATTATTTTTGCTCTTGGATTTTCGTTATATTTTTTTGAAAAGTCCTCAAGCAGCTTTCTCTGTTCATTACTCAGGTTTTCCGGTATGACTATCTTTATTTTTGCATAAAGATCTCCGTAATCTGCTCCCTTAATAAAAGGCATGCCTTTCCCTTTAAGCCTCAGTGTTTTTCCAGCCTGAGTCCCTGCAGGCAGTTTAACCGTAACGCTTCCTGAAAAGGTAGGTATATCAATAGAAGCTCCGAAAATAGCTTCCTTTATTGTCACTGGTATTTCACAGTAAAGATCATTTCCTTTTCTTTTAAAAAAATGATGAGGCGCTATTTCAACAATAAGATACAAATCCCCGGCAACTCCTCCGTTAGGGCTTTTGCCACCTTCTCCAGTGACTCTTATTTTTCCTCCGTCTTTAATACCTTTGGGAATTTTTATATTAATAGTCCTTGATTTACCTTCAGCGGTCTGCAGCTTCAAAGTCCTTTCTGTTCCAAGATAAGCTTCTCTTAAGGTTATTGTAAGTCTGGATTCAACGTCCTGGCCTTTGGATGCTGCTCTTCTGCTTCTCCAGCCCGTTCTCTGGTTTTGTCGTGCCCCTGACTGACCTGCTGAACCAGTTGAAAAATCCCTGAATCTCTGATCAGAACCACTTCCAAAAAACATCTCAAAGAAGTCAGAAAATCCACTGCCGAGATCTCCGAAATCAAAACCGCTCCCCTGGAAATCATAGGACGCAGAACCCTGCTGCCACTGTCCACCTCCCGGCCATCCCTGAGGACCTGCACCTGTTCTTGAGTAAGCTTTCCAGTTCGAACCAAGCTGGTCATATCTTGAACGTTTTTCCGGATCTTTTAAAACCTCATACGCTTCCCCTATTTCCTTGAACTTTTCTTCAGCTGCAGGATTATTCCTGTTTGCATCAGGATGATATGTCTTTGCAAGCTTCCTGTATGCCTTTTTGATTTCCTCAGTAGAAGCTTTTTTGTCAACTCCCAAGATTTTGTAATAATCCTTATAGTCAACCATTTAAAACCACCATATAAAATATTCTTTCATATAAAGCTCCTGCCCATGTTTTTTAAGTACATGGGCAGGAAATATTAATTATTATCGACTTTTCAATTTAATAATCTGATTCTTATTCTGTTTTAACTTCAACTTTTTTAGCTTTCTTGATTTCAGCTTTTGGAATAACTACTTCCAGTACCCCTTCTTTATAGGAAGCCTTTATCTCGTTTTCTTTTACAGGCACTCCTACGGTGAAAGATCTGTAAAAAGAACCATAACTTCTTTCAACTCTTACAAAATCCTTTTCTTTTTCTTCTTTTTCGAACTTTCTTTCACCTTTGATTACCAGAAGATCGTTATCAAGAGAAACCTCAATATCTTCCTTTTTCATTCCAGGAAGGTCAGCTTTAACAGTTATCTCTGTTTCTGTCTCCTTGATATCTACATCAGGAGACCATGCTGAACTTTTCTTTTCCAGCTTTCCTTCTCTTTCAGCTCCTCCAAACCATCTTCCGATATCATCTCTTAACTGAACCAGATCACTAAACGGATCCCATCTTACTATAGGCATATTAATCCCCCTCCTTCAAATTACTATACCTTTTAATAATTATTATTTCTGTATTTGTTTTCTTTTGTTTATATTTTATATCCTTGTAAG
>DNFX01000135.1 GCA_003486795.1 Actinomycetota bacterium | reverse complement strand
TTTTCAAAATACGGATTCACTTCTACAAGTTTGTCATTGTCCATTACATTTTTTACAAATGAAACTGCAAATAAAGGTTCGACTCCGCTTGAACATCCTGCAATTATGCTCAGAGTTCCGGTCGGAGCGATGGTGGTAGTAGTCGCATTTCTGATTTCATAACCTTCCGGTGAATCATAAATACTTCCTTTAAAATTAGGAAACGGGCCTCTTTCAGCTGCAAGCTCCCTTGATGCTTCCCTGGAAACATCATTTATAAAACTCATAATATTCTTGCTTACTTCCAGAGCCTCCTCACTGTTATACGGGATTCCCAGCCTTATAAGCATATCTGCAAATCCCATTACTCCCAGGCCTATTTTTCTATTGGCTTTGACCATTGCAGATATTTTTTCCAGAGGATATCTGCTTACATCTATAACATCATCCAGAAATCTTACTGAAGTTTTTACAATACTTTTTAATTTTTCATAATCCACTGAAACAATTCCGTCATCTTCTTTAATCATATTTGCAAGATTTATGGAACCGAGATTGCATGCTTCATATGGAAGCAGCGGCTGTTCACCACATGGATTGGTTGACTCTATTATACCGATATGAGGCGTGGGATTATCCTTATTCAATCTTTCAAGAAAAATTATACCCGGATCTCCGTTTTTCCACGCCTGGTATATTATCTTGCCAAATACCTCTCTTGCCTTATACCTGCTTACAACCTCTTTTGTTCTTGGATTTATAACTTCATACTCATCATCATTTTCGACAGCTTTCATGAAAGCTTCAGTAACACCTACGGAAATATTAAAATTGGTTAGCTTCTCATTATCTTCCTTGGCTGTTATAAATTCGAGAATATCAGGGTGATCGACTCTCAGAATACCCATATTTGCACCTCTTCTTGTCCCGCCCTGCTTTATAGTATCTGTGGCAGCATTAAAAACAGTCATAAAGGAAATTGGACCGCTTGAGACTCCTTTGGTTGAAAGAACAACATCATTTTTAGGTCTTATGTTGGAAAAAGAATAACCTACACCTCCACCGGATTTTTGTATAAGCGCCGTTTCCTTAAGCGCCTCAAATATTGCGCTCATTGAGTCACCGACCGGAAGGACAAAACAGGCCGCCAGCTGCTGAAGCTCCCTGCCGGCATTCATCAGGGTCGGGGAATTGGGAAGAAAATCAAGATCTGTCATAATATCGAAAAATTGTTTTTCAATCTCTCTTATTTCTTTATCGGTTTTATTGTAGTTTTTTTCTGCAGAAGCAATATTTCTTGCGACTCTGAGAAACATGTCTCTTGGCTGCTCAAGAAGATTTCCATATTCATCTCTTTTCAGATATCTTCTTTCAAGTACGGTAACTGCATTGCTGGTTAGGCTTATTGGTTTTACCTGATAATATTCTTTGTACATATCAAGTGTTTTTTCATCTTTTTTTGCAATACCAGTAATTTCAGGATTTTTATCCGAGACTTTCTTTTTATTTTCTTCTTCCATTTTTTCCCCCGATAATTAAAAAACTAACAAATAAACAATTAAAGATTATTAGTTTCTGAATAATTTAATAATATTAAACTTTTATTATATATTAATATATATAGTGTATGGTCTTATTTTAAAACACAATATATTGTGTGTCAATATGTTTTTATTTTATTTTTATCTGGAAAATCTGCAGAAACAGACTTTGTATATTATAATACCTGGGAAACAGAAATAGTTAATTTGATAATCGTGATATATTATTATAAAGATAACTTTAATCTGAAACAACATATTTAATATTATTTTCAGGAGGTCGGTAATGATTTTAAAAAAAAGAACAGAGCTTGTAAGAAAAGATCTAAATGACAGAGATGCAGAAAATGTTGATTTTTATCCTGTAATTACTGCTGCAGATGGCGCACCTAATTTTGCAATGAGATTATTTGAAATCGGACCTGCAGGACATACCCCTTTTCATTCACATGACTGGGAACATGAGGTCTATATAATAGAGGGTAACGGCTTCATAATTGAAGAAGATAAAAGAACCCCTATGGGAAAAAGCGATTTCATATATGTAGCCACCGGAGAAAAACACAGCTTCTCTGCAGGAAATGAAGGTTTGAAAATGATATGCGTTGTCCCAAACAAAGGGCAGCCGGTATGATTATTTAGTATAATTATTTATATTGCCGATGCCTGTTAAAAAATATATGTCAAAAATAATATTGAATTTTTATTATAAAATGTTATTATCAAACAGTTTTCAAAAAATATAATCCTTTTATATTTTAAAAAAAATAGTTATAATTTAGTTTTTAAAAATAACTGTTTTTATTGAATTAATAATAAAAATGAAAATACAAATATAATAGTCCTAGAATATAAGTCAGAAGGAGAAGCATTTGAGTTCCGTAATAAAGAAGAGACGAAAAAAAATGCGTAAGAAAAAACACAAAAAAATGCTCAAAAAAACCCGTTGGGCAAGAAAAAATAAATAATCATCTTATTCTTAAAAGTCAATGATTAAAAATAACGAATTAATAAATTTAATTGGAAATAAAATTTTTCTTGGCGATGGAGCCATGGGAACTTTACTTCAGAGCTTTGGTCTTTCAACCAGCCCTGATCTTTTTCTGCAGAAAAATAATGATGTTCTTGAAAAAATAAAAGATATACATTACAAATATCTCGAAAGCGGTTCAAATATAATACAGACAAGCACTTTCAGTGCAAACGAACCAAAGTTGTCAGCATTTGGAATTACAGATATAAGCAGCCTTGAAACAATAAACTATAATGCCGCTTTTGTTGTGAGAAAAGCAATCGATGAATTCAGGGAAAAGACCTCAAGTAAAAGAGTGATTTTATCTGCAGGAAACTTGGGCCCTACAGGAAAACTTATGGAACCTTTTGGTGATTTGAGCTATAAGAAAGCAGTAGAAGTTTTTCACAGACAGGCTGACTATCTCGCCTCAACAGGAGTTGTGGATATATTTCTCATAGAGACTATGATGGACCTAAACGAAGCTCTGGCTGCAATTGAAGCCGTAAAACTTACCGATAAAAATGCAGCTATAATATGTATGATGACTTTCAATGAAAATGGTGTCACTTTAATGGGCAATAAGGCTGAAGACGCTCTGAAAGCCATGCTGGAAGCCGGAGCTACAATTGCAGGAGCAAACTGTAGTGTGGGCTCTGACAAGATGATTGAAGTAGTTAAAAGAATGCGTCAGTCAGACAAAGAGGCAAAACTTATTTTCCAGCCGAATGCCGGACTTCCGAAAATGGTCAGGGGACTGACTGTTTATGATGAGACTCCGGAGATTTTTGCTGAAAATATAAAAAAATATCTTTCCTACTCACCTTCAGTAATCGGTGGCTGCTGCGGTTCCACTCCTGAGCATATAGCAAAACTGGCAGAGCTTATCAGTTAATCCAGCCTGCGAGAATTATATATCCTTTATCGGAAATTTTAATTATTTCTTTTGTATTTATATTTACAGCCTCTATATCGTAACGAAGAATATGCTCATAATTTTCGTCATAAACAGCTTTTATAAATGCAATATATTTTCCATCCCTGGAAAATACAGGATTAAAAGCTCCCGCACCATAGGAAGTAAGTTTATCGATTTTTTCACCTTTCAAATCAGAAATGTAAATATCGCCGCTTCCAAACTGATTTGAAATCGTTCCGTATCTTTTTGCTCCAACATACGCAATCCTTATATCATCATCTTCTGCCATAAAAACATCCGGGTTTTGTTCCCTAAGGTTTTCATCGTTTGTAAATCTTCTGATATCGGTATCTTTTATATCTGCAATCCACAAATCACCGTCTTCTTCAAAATCACCAAGAACCTGAAAAACATAGCTGTCAGTTCCTTTAATGAACTTAAAATTATCAAAACTGGTAACATTTTCCGGCCCTTCTTCAGAAAAAGCAGAAAGGTCAAATTTAAATTCTGCCTGTTTTTTATCTTCCGAAATAAAAAATATTTCTGCATTTTTTGTTTCAAGCAGACCTGATTCGTTTTCGTCTTTGTTCTCAAAATAAAAATGAGATACGCAGGCAATATTATTATCATTATTAAAAAAGAAAACCGGAGAAAGAAACATTGTGGATCTCAGAGACGCTCCTCCGACATCAAGCTCGATTTCTTTTTTTTCACCTGTTTCAACATTAACTTTATAAATACCTCCATCTCTTATATTAGAGCTTAGATAGTTATAAAGAATCTCATAGGCTATGTAACTGCTGTCTGAAGACCATACTGGCCTGCCATAATAACCTGAAGTAATCTCATTTTCTTCACTTTCCGTAAAATCAAATTCTTCAAGAATCTTCATAGTCCTGCTGTTGATATCTATAACACATATTGCATTGTAAGCTCCCCTGCCTCCTTCAACAAGGTCACATAAAATTTTCTTACCATCAGGTGATATATCAAAAACCCTGCCTATTTCAAACCTTTCATTAATATCACTGAATATAAGTTCCTCGTCGCCGGTCACTATATCTTTTGCAAAAATATTTGCCACTCTGTGCTCAAAATGATTTGATTCAGGAGCTGAAGTTATCTCCAGGTAAACAACTTTTCCCGGATTTTGCCTTATCTCAGATTCATTTTCTTCCTTTTCCTGACTATCAAATAGCTTATCATCCCCGCCTTTGCTTGTCATGCTTTCTTCCATATCAGGAGATTCTTCTGGAGAAACACCGCCCTGATTACTGCTTTCTGAAGGATTTGTTTCACTTACAGGAAATAATTTACCTGCCAGGCTGCATGAAGAAAAGACAGAAATCAAAGAAAACGACAAGATTAGTAATGTTGATATAAAAATTGTTTTAAAGACTTTATTTCTTTTAAATCCGGTCTGCATGGTTGCACCTTCGATTAGTACGATTTTAAAAATAATAATAATTT
>DNFX01000291.1 GCA_003486795.1 Actinomycetota bacterium | reverse complement strand
AACTGCAATTCTGGACTGGGCAACCACTCAGAAAATACCTATGTCCAAATATGTATCTGTAGGTAATAAATGCGATATTGCTGAAAAAGATCTTTTCGAGTTCTGGGCAGAAGATCCAAGCTGTAAAGTCATAAGTGCTTACATTGAAGGAATAAATGATGGTAGACAATTTATTGATATGGCTTCAAAAGTAACAAAAAAGAAACCAATAGTTGCAATAAAAGCCGGAAATACTGCTGCAGGAGCAAAAGCTGTTTCTTCTCATACCGGTACTCTGGCAGGCTCAACAAAAGCTTATGATTCTGCTTTAAAACAGGCAGGTATAATGAGGGCAAGAACGATAAGGAATCTTTTCGATTACTCTACTGCATTTGCATATCAACCTCTTCCAAAAGGCTCAAATACGGTAATTATAACTAATGCCGGCGGTCCGGGCATAATGGCAACAGATGCATGTGAAGAAAATAAAATAAATCTTGCTTCACTTGATGCAAAAACAGTTGAAAAGTTAAAAGAGTTTTTACCTGCTGCTGCAAATTTTCATAATCCCATAGATGTTCTTGGGGATGCACTTGCAGACAGGTATGAAAAAACACTGCAAACAGTGATTGAGGATAAGAACGTTGATGCAATTATTATTCTCCTTACACCGCAGTCAATGACACAGATTGATGAAACAGCGAGAGCAATTATAGAAGTTTCCCAGAAATCAGAAAGAAAAATTCCTGTAATTGCGTGTTTTATGGGTGGAAGTGGTGTTAAATCAGGAATAGATCTGCTGATGCATAACAGAATACCGTGCTATGATATTCCTGAAGGAGCAGTTGCAACTTTGAAAGTAATGATAAATTACGCAGAGTGGGTTAATAAAAAAGAAGAAAAGATCCAGAAATTAGATGTTGACAATAAAATCGTAAGCAAAATTTTTGAAGAATGCAGGAAAGAAAAAAGATTTGAACTGGGTGAGACTGAAGCAAGAAAAATTCTTGAAGCTTATAAAATAAGGGTACCGCAGGCCGTAACCGCAAAAGACATTGATGAAGCAAAAAAATTCACTTCAAAAGCTGGTTATCCTGTAGTACTTAAAATAGACTCACCTGATATTCTCCATAAAACTGATGTTGGAGGAATAAAAGTAGGCATAAAGAATGACGCGGAACTCGAAAACGGATTTAACTCAATAATGGAAAGTGTAAAAGCAAAGAAACCTGATGCAATGATAAAAGGAATATCTGTTCAGGAAATGGTAATGGACAAAAAAGAAACCATTATTGGTATAAATAAAGATCCCCAGTTCGGTCCGATGATTATGTTTGGACTCGGTGGAATTTATGTAGAAATATTAAAAGATGTTTCATTCAGAATTGCTCCGATTACAAGAAGTGACGCTTATGAAATGATTGATGAAATCAAAACAATCGAGCTTTTAAAGGGAGCAAGAGGTGAGAAACCTTCAGATATTGAAAGCATTGTAGAAATTCTTTTAAAGATTTCCCAGTTGGTTACAGATTTTCCTGAAATAATGGAAATGGATATTAATCCATTATTTGTTAAACCCCAGGGTCTTGGCTCCATAGCCGGGGATGTAAGAATAAGGATATCCGAGTAAAATAAAAATAATCAGGAGGAGGGAAATATGATTCCCCTGTATTTTGTCTCAAATGAAGCTTATTCAGGGAAAAGCTCATTTTGTATTGCTTTGGGTACTATTCTGTCAGACAGAGGTCTGAAAGTAGGTTATATGAAACCTGTGGGTACTTTACCTGCCAGGTTCCAGGGACAGACAATTGATGAGGATTCCCAGTATGTAAAAGAAGTTCTGAAGTTAAATGATGAGCTGGAAGATATTTCTCCCATAGTTCTTACTCAGAATTATTACAGGGAAGGTCTCAAAAATGATGATTTTTCAAAAGAATTTTTAAATTCAATTGAAAAATCATATAAAAAGATAAAAAAAGATAAAAATATTGTTCTGATGGAAGGTGCAAAAAATATTGAGCACGGAAGTTTTATCGGAGTTTCAGCCAGAGATATTTGTACCAAGCTTAAAGCGAAAACAATACTTATATTGCGCTATTCCCCTGACATAGTTGATTACGTTCTGCTTGCAAAAGATTTTTTAAAAGATAACTTTGGAGGACTGATAATAAACTTGGTTCCTTCAAATCAGTCAGATTATCTTGATAATATACTCGTTCCTTTTTTTGAGAAAAATTCAATTGAAATTTTTGGAACTATTTTTGCTGACAAGACTCTTTTGTCAGTAACGATAAAAGAGCTTGCCGAGTTTCTTGAAGGGAAAATATTATCTGCAAGAGATAAGACTGATACCCTTATTTCTTCTTTTATGATAGGAGCTATGAGTGAGGAACAAGCTATTTCATTTTTCAGGCAGCAGACTGACAAGGCAGTTATAACTGGTGGTGACAGACCGGATATTCAGCTTGCTGCGCTTGAGACAGATACCAAATGCCTTATACTTACAGGTAATTTTGCTCCTTCTTCAGTAGTTCTTAACCGGGCAGAAGAATTGGGTATTCCAATAATACTTGTTGCTTTTGATACTTTGAGAACTACAGAAAAAATAAATGAAATATTAGGTAAAGTAAGATTTCATGAATTTACAAAAATTGACAAGATGGTAGAGATAGTAAAAAATAATATAGATATTGATAAGCTAATCGAACAAAAGAAATAGCTTATTTTAACTTCTTTTTTAATGATGAGTGATAAAGAAAAAAACATAATAATTATTGATGCAATGGGGGGAGATTTTGCTCCCATTGAAGTGTTAAAAGGTGCCACAGAGGCATTAAAGCTATATGACTGCCATATTGTTCTTACCGGTGTAAAAGAAAAGATTGAGGAAGCTTTAAAGGAAATTCAGGCAGACCCTTCACTTTTTGAAATAGTTAATTGTAGCCAGGAAGTTTCAATGAGCGACCATCCCGGTGAAGTCTTAAAACAAAAAAAAGACAGTTCTATTTTTATCGGAACCAAAATAACAGCTGATAAACAAAACAGCGCTTTTGTTTCTGCAGGGAATACTGGTGCAGTAATGGCATCTTCTCTTATTAATCTTAAAAGAATTCAGGGTGTGTTAAGACCTGCAATTGCTGTGGTTGTTCCTCTTGCTGAAAAGAAAATAGTTTTAATTGATTCAGGTGCCAATGCTGATTGCAAGCCACAGTATCTGGCTCAGTTTGCAAAAATGGGCAAGGTCTTTGCAGAAAATATACTTAAAACTGAAAATCCCAAAATCGGTCTTGCAAATGTGGGCAGTGAAGAGGAAAAGGGAAGCGAACTTGCAGTTCAGTCCCATCAGCTTTTAAAGAATGTAAAAGATATCGATTTCATAGGTAATGTTGAAGGAAGAGATATTTTTGAAGGTGTTTGTGATGTTGTTGTTTGTGATGGATTTACTGGCAATATATTATTAAAGTCAATAGAAGGAATAGCAAATTTATTTTTCAGTGAAATAAAGGGAATCCTAAAAGCGAATTTTGCGTCTAAAATAAGTGCAATGTTTCTTAAGAAATCATTTACGAGAATGAAAAGAAAATTTGACTATGAAGAATATGGAGGCTCATTTCTGATAGGGGTCAATGGTATTGTTATTATTGCGCATGGAAGCTCAAAAGCAAAAGCAATAAAAAACGCAATCAGTGTTGCCATCCAGGGTCAGGATTATTCTTTGATTGCCAAAATTGCCGAATCAATTAATAATTAAAAAACCGGTATTTATTATGGAGGAAAAATGGAAAATTTTGAAAAAGTAAAAGAGATCCTAGTGGATGTTTTAGGTGCAAATCCTGAAGATGTTAAACCTGAAAGCAAATTTGTTGATGATCTCGGTGCAGATTCACTTGATTTAGTAGAGCTGATAATGTCACTTGAAGATAAGTTTCAGATTGAAATAAGCGATTCGGAAGCTGAAAAAATAATTACAGTNNCAGGATGCATTGGATTATATAGAAAAAAATTCTAAGTAAAACCTTTCAAGATGTATGAAGAAGGACTGTATACAAAAAAAATATTGCTCTGGCTGTTCAGACTGAAGATAATTCCGGGTGATTTAAAATTATATTATACAAGTCTTACTCATAGGTC
>DNFX01000131.1 GCA_003486795.1 Actinomycetota bacterium | reverse complement strand
CTCCAAGAGGATAGGGCCTGAATATTGAAAGAAAAATAGAAGCAGAAGGATTGACTTCATTTATATTTTTTAAAAGTATTTCAATATTTTTAAAATCTGCAACAGGTTTTTCACACATCGTAAGAATTATGGTTTGCGATATCATTATTCTGTATATACCCAGATATCCTACAATTTCTTCCCATTTCTGATTTGCCCCTATTACACATATACTGGTGTGCGTATCAACATCCGGAAGAGAGGCACCACTGCCTTCCATTATTACCAGATCAGGTTTTAATTCAGAAGCAAGCTTTGCCCCTTCAGTTACATTTGATAAAAATACCTTCCCACCAAAACCGCCGCCGCATCTTCTGCAACCTATTGTAGTAATCTTACTCATCAGAGCATCTTCGATATAATCTGAACTTGCATGCAGACCCTGTTCATTTAATGAAAGAAGAAACCCTGGAGTTATTTCTACCTCGCTTCCCCTGATAAGCTGGGGTTTTTCAGGACCTCCCCTTCCCATTGCAACTACAATTACCTCCAGCCCTTTCTTTTTATAAGACCGGGCAATAAAAGAACTTATCGCAGTTTTACCTATTCTTTTTCCGGTTCCTATAACTGATATCGAGGGAATATCCATCTTCATATTGCCTGAGGGATTTTCAAAAAAGAAATCTGTTCCCATATAACTTGCATTTTTATAAAAACAAAAAGAAGCTATCTTCATTCTTATATCATGATTGACAACCGGCTGATCACTTAAATCAAAAACTAAATCAGGTTTGAATTTCTCAAGTGCAACTGTGAAATCTTTTACAATATTTTTTATTACAAAAACTTCGTAAGCAAAAAAATCAGAAAATTTTCCGGAAGATATTTTTTCGGTTCCGCCGAGAAAAATAATACCGACAAGTTCACCATCAAATTCTTTTCCCAGTTTTTTGATCGCATCATTTGTAACCTGCGGGTAATGCTCTCCGTCTATAAGAGCAACCATTCTTCTGAATCTTTTATAATTTTGCTTCTTTAGTAAATTTAGCATTAAGTCTTTCCTTGACAGTAGATCTTTTTATTCCTTCTATTTTTTCTATTTTGTCAAATGGAAATCTTCGATAAATATCTATTTTGTCATCAAAAATATACATAATGTTATAATTAGGCTCAATTTTGCCTCTCAGCCTCAGACATGAAACTGTTCCTGTAGTTATCATAAGAATATCTTCTATTCTCCATATATAAGGAACATGTTTATGACCGCACAAAACCAGATCCACTTTTGAATCGACAAGAACTTCAAGCACGTCACCCGCATCATTTACAATATTTCTTTCCCTGCCGGTACTCGGAACAGGAAGAAGATGGTGGTGCATGGTAAAAATCCTGAAAACACTGTCATCAACATTTGCAAATTCGTTTTTTATCCATTTATAATATTCTCTTCCTATCTGGCCATTGTCTAGATCAGGTTCAGTTGAATCAGCAGCAACTATCTTAACTTTATCATTGCTGTACGTAATATATCTCTCTCCATAAATATCCTCGAAATGTATATAGCCAACATTTCTTGAATCATGATTGCCCGGCTGGACAATTAGATTATTGCATTTAATGGGTGCCAGATAATTTTTTACGGTATCATATTCTCTTCTAAAACCATTTGCAGTGAGATCTCCTGTTATTATTACTATATCAGGATTAAGCTCATTTATCTCATCTATAGCTCTTGTTAATAGACTGGGAACAAAATGAACCTCGCCAACATGAATATCTGAAATCTGAACTATTGTGACAGGTTTTTTATTATCATTAACCATTGTTTCCCCTTTTATCTTGCTTGCTCTTATGTCAAATTTTAATTAGTTTTAATTTATTTACAACATCCTGGTAAGTTTTTTCTCCTCTCAATATTTTACAGCATGACCTGAAAAGATTTTCATTCTTTTTTATCAGTTTATAGTAAAAATACTGGGATGAAAAAAATATTTTTGAAATTATTATTGAATATTCAATATTTCTCATTATTTCATTTCTGATTCTTTCACGATAGTCCTGAAATTCAAATGAAGAATCTTTAAACGCTCTGTCTATGCAGGTAAATGCCAGATGGGAACTGAGAATAGCGTTATACAATCCTTCTCCGGTAAATCCATCACCTAATCCTGCAGCATCTCCAGTAGCCAGAACTCTGTATGAAGATATGAAATCATTTTTATTTCTTACCGGGATAAAATGAGCTTGCATTCTTAATTCTTCCTTGTCATTTATAACCAATAGTCTGGAATTTTTAATAAAAAGCTTCAGATATTTTTTTATTTCTTTTGATTTTTCCGGGAAGCCACCCATCCCTGCAGAAATTTTTTTGTTTTTGGGGAACAGCCACAAATAACCATATTTTACCCCGCCGAAATCCAGAACAATACAGTCTTTATCAAATAAAGCAAAGTTTTCTTTCTCCTCTTTTATTTCCTGTTNNTTTATAAAACTCTGATACCGGGATTTCTATTTCATAACCTATTATTTTTCTCATTTTCTGATAATTATTGAACCTTCTGATAGTAAAACCATTTGCCCCATCTGAACCAGTAAATATTTTTCCATTGTATTTTGCTTTTTCAGTAAAAACTTCTACTCCGTTTGTATCAATAATTATTTCTCTGACCCTCTCACCTGTTTTTATAACACAACCTGCTGCAAGAGCTTTTTCAACCAGAAAATTATCAAAACTTTCCCTGTCCAGTGTATATACCAATGGCTGATCATATTCTCCCAGAAAATCATCTGCGGATTTTCTCTGTAAATGGATTTTCCTTATAATATTATGTATTTGTGAATCAATTTTAAACGGAATAAGCTCAGCAGCTTTTACCTGAATTCCTCCGGCGCATACTTTATATCTTGGAAAATCTTCCTTATCAATAATCAGCACCCTGAATCCATTACTGGAAAGAAGATAGCCCAGAATACTTCCGGAAGGTCCTGAACCACTTATAACAACGTCAAATAGTTCTTTCATAAAAATCAAATAGTTATAAGGCACAATATTTTTATTGTGCCTTATAACCCTGTTAAAAAATTAATTATATTTTTCTAAAAGCACTGCTTTTTACGTATAAGCTTTTTCATCTTCCTTTGAGAAAAGATGTATCTTTTCAAGATCTACATGCAGAGAAAAACTTTCTCCGTCTTTTACCTGGCTTCTGGGATTTACCCTTGCAGTCATAAGAGTTCCCTCTATGCCTATGTAGGCATATATTTCAGCACCCATAGGCTCGGTTACTTCAACAGTTGCAGTTATTGTATTTGAAGGTTTTGCATCAGGCACAAAAGCAATATCTTCAAGGTCTTCAGGTCTTATCCCAAGCACAACATCTTTTCCTACAAGATTATTTTCTTTTATGGCCTTCTTTGCATTATCAAATGTCTCAAGTTCAAAATATTTATGCTTCAGTGTCATTTTGTCTGTAATGGTTACATCAAGGAAATTCATTGCAGGGCTTCCTATAAAACCGGCTACAAACATATTATCAGGGTGATCATATACATCCTGAGGATTTCCTATCTGCTGGACTATGCCGTCCTTCATGATTATTATCCTGTCAGCCATTGTCATGGCTTCTGTCTGGTCATGGGTTACATATATGATGGTTGCATTAAGTCTTTTGTGAAGTTTTGCAATCTCAGTTCTCATCTGTACTCTTAGTTTGGCATCTAAGTTGGACAGGGGTTCGTCCATTAAAAATACCTTGGGATTTCTTACTATGGCTCTTCCAAGCGCTACTCTTTGTCTCTGTCCACCTGAAAGCTGTTTGGGCTTTCTTTTAAGCAGTTCCTCGATTGCCAGTATCTTTGCAGCTTCACTAACTCTTTTTTCTATTTCAGCCTTCGGTGTTTTTCTGAGTTTGAGTCCGAAAGCCATGTTGTCATATACGTTCATGTGGGGATAAAGAGCGTAGTTCTGGAAAACCATGGCGATATCCCTGTCTTTTGGAGGGACATCGTTGACTTTTCTGTCTCCAATGTAGATCTCGCCTTCTGTTATCTCCTCCAGCCCGGCGACCATTCTCAGTGTGGTCGTCTTGCCGCAGCCCGAGGGTCCGACAAGGACGACGAATTCCTCATCGTCAATCACCGCATTCATTTTGTTAACCGCCATAACATCGTCGTACTTTTTAATCAGGTCTTTCAAAACAACCTTTGCCATCAGATTTCCTTTCATTTTTTGATATTAATTAAGTAAACATTATATTAAATTTAAATAATTTTTACCAAAAAAAAGAGTGAGCAATCACGATTAAGATACTGCTCACTCTTTATTTTATTAGGAATAGTTAAAACATTAATTTTAAATATTTTAATTATTCCTAAATATTAGAACATTTAAATTATTTTTTTCTGAACATGGAGATATAATTCATCCCGTAGTTATCTCTCCCGGCAAGAAAGTCGGCAGCTTTTACAGCAGGTTCAAGACTTTTCATGAGCACATCTGTGATGGGGGCGCATAATCCTGCCATGATTCCCATTACAATAAAATTAACATTCAGAAACTCTCTGTTAGGCATGCCGAAACTTATGTTTGAAAATCCACCTGTAGTCGAAACACCGAATTCTTTTACAATCATCCTCATACTATCAAGACATATTCTCCCTGCATTACCATCAGTTGCAGCACCCATAACAAGAGGATCAAATACAAGATCTTCCCTTTTGATACCAAGAGACTCTGCCCGCTTTACAATTCTTCTTGCAATCTCAAATCTTTCATTGGGATCATTTGAGATCCCTTTACTGTCCATGGTAAGACAGATAACTGCAGAATTGCTTTCTTTTACAATCGGAAGCATATATTCCATTGACTCTTCTTCACCATTAACTGAATTAATCAGTACTTTGTAAGGACACACATTCAGTGCAGCTTTAAGAGCTTTGTGATTGGCAGAATCAATACAGATAGGCCTGTCTGTAACTTCCATAACTTTTTTTACAGCTTTTGGAAGTAAATCTACTTCATCTACCCCAACTGCTCCGACATTCACATCTATTATATGGGCACCTGCATTAGTCTGCTCAATCGCATCTTTTTCTACTATGTCCAGTTTTCCTGATTTAAGTTCTTCAGCCAGTGATTTTCTACCTGTCGGGTTTATTCTTTCTGCAATAAAGACTGTAGGAAGCCCCTGCCCGAATCTCACTTCACAATTTCTTCCAGTTATAACAGTTTCCAAAATTATCTCTCCTTTCCAATAAAATAAACTAAAAAAATCAGTTTTTCTTTTATGTTTAGTATCTTTTATGAATTTCTGCAAATATATTAATAAACTTTTCATTTATTTCAGGAACAGAAACAGTAACTCTTATGTATTCAGGAAATCCAAGAAATCCGCCGCCCCTGACTATAAAACCTTTTTTCAGTAGATCTTCTGTTATTGCTTCAGTATGTTTTCCGGTTTTTATCAGTATAAAATTTGCATATGATTTAACGTATTCTATATTGTTATTATTAAAAAAATTAAATAATTTTTCTCTCTCTTTTATGATTATTTCTATGTTTTTATTTATATATTCATCATCATCAAGTGATGCAATTGCTGCTTTCTGGGCAAGAAGATTGACTACAAAAGGCTGCGCAAGCTTTTCAATACTTTTAATTATTGTTTCATCTGCAACAGCATAGCCGATCCTTAAGCCAGCCAGGCCATATATTTTTGAAAAAGTACGCATAACCATTAAATTCTTAAAAGAATCAATCAGCTTATAAGAATTAAATTTATCTTCCTTACTGACAAATTCAGTATATGCTTCATCAAGCACAACCAGTATTTCAGAACTGATATTATCAAGAATAAATCTAAGCTCTTCTTCTCTGATTATCGTTCCTGTAGGATTATGGGGACTGGTAAGAAAGATAATTCCTGTATTTTTATTTACTGCAGAAGCAATACTGCGATAATCCTGCCTGAAATCTTTTAGCGGTATTTTAATTATACTGGCATTATTTTTTAAAGCAGATTTCTCATAAGCCAGAAAAGTAGGGTCCGGTATTACAATATTCTTTCCTTCGTCCAGTATGGCATCACAAACCATTTCTATTATCTGGTCAGTACCATTACCGAAAAGAAACTGCTCTTTCCTTATTCCTGTTTTTCCCTCGAGCTTTTCTCTAAGTTCTCTGTTATAGCTGTCGGGATAATAATTTATTTCAGAAAGCGCATTATTGATAGCTTCGGCCACCCTTGGAGACGGACCGAATATATTTTCATTTGATGCCATCTTGTAAACAATGTCCAGTTTATATTTTTTTCTAATTTCATCTATGGTTTTGCCTGGAATATATTCAGGCAGTTCAAGTATCCATGGTTTTATTTTTATAAAAGACATTATTTCTCCCGGATTCTTATTTTGACTGAATTTCTGTGTGCCAGAAGATTTTCAGTAAATGCAAAGTCTTCGATCAGGATATGTTCTTCTGCAAGAGCATTATAATCATAATATGTAACACTGCTTTTTTTAAAAAAATCATATACTCCGAGAGGTGATGAAAAAACTGCGGTTCCGCTTGTTGGAATAACATGGTTTGTGCCACCTATATAATCACCTACTGCAACAGGTGAATAAGTACCTATAAATATCGATCCGCCGTTTTTTATATACTCAAGTGTTTCAAATGGTTTTTCTGTCATTATTTCAATATGCTCAGGAGCTATAATATCAGAAATGCTGCATGCCAGCCTGATATCCGTACATACAATTATTTTACAATTATCCTTTATACATTTTAAAACCAGTTCACTATTGAATCTTTTGTCATATTCTTTTTTTAAAGAGTAGATCTGAGTAAAAATATTTCTGATTGCCTTATCTGCCAGTTCGCTGTTATCCGTTAGCAGTATGCTTTTTGCATCAGGATCATGCTCTGCCTGAGACAGCAGATCACTTGCTACAAAATCAGGATTTGCGGTACTGTCAGCAATAATAACCACTTCACTTGGTCCGGCAAGACTATCAATGCCGACTTTGCCGAAAACAATTTTTTTGGCTGCAGTTACGTATATATTTCCCGGACCTACAATCTTCGATACTCTTTTAACATTACTGCCCCCATAAGCCATCAGTGCAATTGCCTGTGCTCCGCTTATCTTATAAACTTCATCAATATCAAGATATCTGAATATATAAAGAAGTAATTCATTTATTTTTCCTTCATCTCTTGAAGGTGTACATACTGCTATTTCTTTTACTCCGGCAACTCTGGCAGGTATAACTGTCATAAGCACAGATGACGGATATACATAACGCCCACCAGGAACATATACACATATTCTTTCAAGAGGTGATGCAATCTGACCAAGTTTTTTCCCTGGTTCAGGTTCAAAATACCAGGTTTTTGCTTCGTTTTTCAACTGTTCCTCATGAAATCTTAAAATATTGCTATAGCTCTTATCAATAGCTTTTACAAGTTCAGGTCTGTTATCTCTTATGTAGTTATAACCATTTTCGATTTCCTGAGATGTTACAATAGCATCTTCTATGCTTTTAAAAGAAGTATTGTCAAATTTATTGCAGTATCTTAAAGCAGCTTCTTCACCATCTCTGATAACATCCATAACTATCCTGTTTGCTGATTCCATAACTTCTGCAGGGATTTCAAAATGGTTTTTAAACAGATCTTGCGCCTGATTTAAGCTGCTTATTCTGATTACTTTTAAATCATTTCTTTCCATATTAAAATAAAAGAAAATAATTTGTTTGTTAAAATTTTATTGTGTAAATATATTAAAAATAAACAAATAAGACAATAATTATTTTACAGGACATTTTTACTTATAATAATAAAAGTTTTATATAAATGACAGAATAAAAATAACTATAAAAAAATGAATACAGTTTTCGAACAAAAAAAAGAAAAACCAAAAA
>DNFX01000260.1:1199-2560 GCA_003486795.1 Actinomycetota bacterium | reverse complement strand
AGTGCGGCAGGTACAAGCCAGATGGCAGACGCAATAATCAAAAAAATAAAAGAACTTTCAGGATAATCTCAGGATTTTAATAAATATCCGTATTCAGTGATTCAGGCTTCCCTGAAGATTAAAACAAGAGTCACTGGATATGGATATTTTTTTTGCTAAAAAATCCATAAATATGTTAATCTGACTAATGTTTTGTTTTTAAGATATAATGAAGAATAATCCAAATTAAACTATAATTAAAATTACATTTAACGGAGATTAAATAATGAATTTTTTGCAAAAACTTGAGAAGATAGAGTCTGAAGGATCTTCAATCAGAACAGCGGTAATAGGGGTCGGACAAATGGGAAAAGGTCTTTGCGCCAATCTTGGCAGAGTTGCAGGGATTAATATAAATGCGATTGCCACGAAATATATTGATTCAACTATAGATTTCATCATAGAGCATAAGATAAAAGAATTAAAAGACATTGTGGTTTTTAATTCTTTCGGAAACCCCGAAAAGAGTTTTTATAAAAGCCTGGAGCATGTTAATCTTACTTCTGAAACAACTCCTGAAGAGATAGCCAGAAAAGTAAATAATCCTGATTTTCAGAACAAGCTTATAGTAACAGATAATTCAGATATTATTCCACTGATTGATTACCTGGAAGTTGTCGTTGATGCAACGGGCAAACCTGAAGTGGGGGCAAAGCTGGCACTGCAATCCATATTACATAAAAAACATGTCGTAACACTAAATGTTGAAGGTGACGTAACCATTGGACCGATTTTAAAGAAAATGTCTGAAGAGCATGGTGTGGTCTATACTGTTTCTGCCGGAGATGAACCGGCTGCCACCAAAGAACTTTTTGATTTTGCAAAACTCTTAAATCTTAATGTAATAGCAGCAGGCAAAGGTAAGAACAATCCGCTTGACAGATATGCAAATCCAAAATCTTTAAAGGAGTTTGCAGATGAAAAAGGCTCTAACCCCTATATGATGACATCTTTTATAGATGGAACCAAATCCATGATTGAAATGGCGTGTCTTTCTAATGCAACAGGACTGGTACCTGATATCAGGGGAATGCATGGTCCCAGAGCAAATATAAATGAACTGACAAAAATACTTATTCCCAGAAAAGACGGCGGAATTCTTGAAAAAACCGGAGTTGTTGATTTTGTCATAGGCGATCTGGCACCGGGTGTATTTCTTGTTTATTCCACCGATTCTGAAATTGTAAGAAGAGACCTTGAATATCTGAAAAACGGAAGTGGTCCGTATTTTCTGCTATACAGGCCATATCATCTTGCCAGCATTGAAACACCGGTATCCATTGCAGGTGCAGTTTTGTATAATGAACCTACGATTCAGCCGA
>DNFX01000260.1:0-1171 GCA_003486795.1 Actinomycetota bacterium | reverse complement strand
CTGCATTCAAATGTGATGCAGAATAATTATCTTCCCATTGGCCTGAGTGAGGGTTGTATCCTTAAAAAGAAGATTTCAAAAGATGAACCGATAAAATTTGAAGATGTGGACATTCCTGAAAATTCCGTACTTTTTGAACTAAGAAGGAAACAGGACAGGGAAATCGGATAAATAAGGATAAATTATTAAATTTTTTAAACGGGGTACTTATTGCAAAAACTTCCTGAAATTTTTAACAGGTTTAAAGATAATATCGATAATGAAATGCAATCAATCATTTCAGCCGGCAGTTTGCCTTTATACGACATGCTTAAATATCATATGGGCTGGATTGATGAGAAGGGTAAAAAGGGTGATTTTGGGAAAGGTAAATTTTTAAGAGCGACACTTTGTATTCTTTCCTATATATCTACTTCAAAGAAAAAAGAAAGTGAAGACTGTCTGTGCGTAATGCCTCTTGCCAGTTCTATAGAGCTGATCCATAATTTTTCTCTTATACATGATGACATACAGGATAATGACAGGCAGAGAAGACACAGACCGACTCTATGGTCTATATGGGGAAAACCGCAGGCAATAAATGCAGGAACCGCCATGAAAGTTCTTGCAAATCTTGCAATTATCAGACTTGGAAATTATGGCATAAGCTGTGAAAAACAGCTCGAGGTATTCAGAATAATTAATGAAAGCTGTCTGAAGATGCTGGAAGGCCAGTATCTTGATATAGAGTTTGAAAACAAAGCAGAAGTCAGTCTTGATGAATACATTACAATGATAGAAAAAAAGACAGCTTCACTTATTGAAGGGGCGATACTCATCGGTGCAGCTCTTAATCTTGAAGAGAATGAGCTTGAAAAGTTTAAGAAATTCGGAAATCTTCTTGGCATAGCTTTTCAGATAAGGGATGACATACTGGGAATATGGGGAAGCCAGGACAAAACAGGAAAACCGCATGCAAGTGATATATTAAAGAAGAAAAAATCATTTCCCATAGTCTACACTCTAAGCAGTGCTCCTGATAAAATAAAGAAAAGCCTTCTTAAGATATATGAATCAGAGAAAATCAGTAAAAAACAGGTGCTTGAAGTTCTTCAATATCTTGAAGACGTGCAGGCAGAGAAATTCTGTGAAGAAAAATGCAGACATTATTATGAACTTGCAGTAAAAGAGA
>DNFX01000004.1 GCA_003486795.1 Actinomycetota bacterium | reverse complement strand
GCTAATAGCAGGCTTTTTCCTTCATTTTTCAAGACGGTCTTGTCTTCAAAGTCAACTATTCTTATTTTGTCTATAAATTCCTTATCCACAAAAATCGAACCGTCTTTTTCTATTTTTATATCATTTCCCTGATCTCCCTTAATAGTTATATTCCCCCCGGTTCCCTGAACAGGGTATCCGTCAGAAGTAACGAGATTGTTCTCTTTGTTAAGCAACAATTTTCCATTTCTTGTAAAGCGCGTTCCATTTGGTGAACTTACCACAAAAAACCCCTCTCCACGAATCGCCAGATCAAGTGATGATCCTGTTTCAGCAAGGGAACCATTTGAATAATCATTATAAGATTCCTCAATTTCTACATGAGTCTGTTGAAGCATTGCTTCTGTATCTTCCGTGTCTGATATCTTTCTGAGTGTTGCAAGAGGTTTCATTGTTTTGAACCCCGGAGTTACTACATTTGCTATATTGTTAGCAATCATTTCCATTCGCCTTGTATTGACAAGTTTTGAATTTGCTATGCTGTATACGCCTTGTATCATTATATAAACTCCTTTCAATTCAATGTTTGCAAAACATGTGCCATCAGATATTGGTAAGATTTAGAGATATATTCCTTCATATTTTCAAGCAGTTAAAGTGATATGCAGTAGCATTTTGATAAAAATATCTTATGGCATCTTGCCTGGAATCGGGAAATTATTTCCGTCATGGGAAATAATTTCCTTCTATTTCAATTTCTTAAAAGTCTACGGCCTGGATGCAAATTTAATATTGCAAGCTTGAGATCATCAATAATGCAGGTTATTTCTTCACTAAATTTATCCCACGAGCGATCTGCGGTATCGGTTATTCTTTACCTGGAGAATATGTCCTGGAAAGCTGGTATAAAATATACAATGGTCCTTGACGCATATAAATTGCACTATAATGCAATATTCCATTTAAAAAGGAAAATATATCCTTCAATAATAACTCACTAAAACTTAAAAAGAAGAGTTATAAAGGCAATGTGACGATGAACTTAGTGCCAATACCATGAGAACTTTTCACTGTTATCGAACCTTCATGCAGAGATACGATATGCTTTACTATGGAAAGTCCCAGACCTGTTCCACCAAGTTTCTTGGAACGGGATTTATCGACAACATAAAACCTTTCAAAAATTCTTGATATATGCTCCGCAGGAATTCCTATCCCTGTATCTTCAAAAACAATTTCAATACTGTTTTCCTTTTTTTTCACAGATATTTCAATATTTCCTTTTTCAGTATATTTAATTGCATTATCAATCAAATTAATGAATATCTGCTCCAGCTTGAAAGGATCGGCCTTAATCAATGGCAATTCTTCTTCAATATCCAGTTTAAGTGACAGGGATTTCTCTTTAAGTTTTTGCTCAAAAATTCTGATTATTTTCTTTAATAGAGATTTCAGATCAACTTCAATCAAATCAATTTTCAGGGATTTTTCCTCAAGCTCGGAGAGAAAGAGTAAATCGTTGATTATACTGACAAGTCTGTCTGTATTGCGGCTTACTATATCCAGATAATGTTTGTTTTCCTCAGAAACAACACTTGACTGCAACGTTTCCACAAAACCCTTAATAGCTGTAAGCGGGGTGCGAAGCTCATGTGAAATGTTAGAGACAAAATCTGTCTTGATCTTTTCCAGATTCCTTATACTGGTTATATCATGAAAAATAACAGCAACTTCTTTTCTGGCGCTCAGGAATGTCCCGTTACATGAAAATGTTTTATTGTCAAAAGAAATTTCCTCAGATACATTGTTCCTTGTACTCTTGATTTTTTTGACAAGTTCATCAAATTGAGGAATCCTGAAAAATTCCCAGTAAAACTGTCTTTCTTTAATGTTGTTTTTAATAATCTTTCTAAAACTATCATTCGTTAAAATAACCCTTTCTTCACTATCCAGGACCAGAATGCCTTCCTGAAGTGACGATATAACACTATCCAGTTCCTCCTTCTGATTTTTCAGATCATCAAAGAGCTTTTTCATATCTACTGCCATAGTATTAAAATTATCTGCAAGCTCATGCAGTTCATCTCTTCTTTTTAAGAATACCCTTGCATTAAAATCTCCATTAGCAATCTTCCGTGAAACAGAACTTAATTCCCTGATTGGTCGAGACAGGCTTCTTGAAAAAAGGGTTGATATTAATAAGGATAAGGCAACTACTAACAGGGATATTTCCAGTATTTTTGTTCTGACATGGTTTATAGTACTGTTTATATCCTTCAGAAAAAGGCTTAATCTCACAACACCCAGGATTTTATAATTTTTTTTAACAGGAACTGCAATGTAAAGCATCTGCTTTCTTAATGTTTCACTCTCGCGGAGAAACCTTCCTGTCTTACCTTCCAGAGCTTGCGCTATTTCTGTCCTTGTTCCATGGTTCACCATTAATTTAGGATTTTCTTGAGAATCTGCCAGGACTGTTCCATCAGGAACTATAACTGTAATTCTTGTCTGAATTTTATTTCCGAGCATTTTAACCAGTTTGTCCAGTTCTTCGCTGTCATTTTTTTCTATTA
>DNFX01000103.1 GCA_003486795.1 Actinomycetota bacterium | reverse complement strand
AAAATTGTCATATCCGCGCATTATATGGTGTATATCGCTTATTTCAGTAATACCCTCTGCAACCAGCCCGGCAAGTACAAGAGCAGCCCCGGCTCTCAGATCTGTGGCGCTTACCGGAGCACCTGATAGTTTTGGCACACCTGTTACGACTGCATGATGGCCATCGATTTTTATATTAGCTCCCATTCTATTAAGCTCATCCACATACATGAACCTGTTTTCAAAAACGTTCTCGGTGATTACCGACACACCCGGAACAAGAGCAAGAAATACTGAAATAATAGGCTGAAGATCGGTGGGAAAACCAGGAAACGGAAGTGTGGATATATGGACATTTTTAAATACTGCCCTCGTTTTTTTAACTATGACCGCTTTGTTGTCTGCATTTGTTATATTTACTCCGGCTTCTGCAAGTTTGTTGCAGAAAATACCCATATTGTCCCATACAGCGTCAAGGATTTCAACTTTTCTTCCGCACAGCGCTGCAGCAACGATAAAGGTACCGGCTTCAATGCTGTCAGGCATTATCTCATATTCGCATCCTTTAAGTGCATCGACCCCTTTTATAACAAGACTGTCACTGTCAACACCACTGATATCTGCACCGCACTTTATAAGATATCTTGCCAGATCGCTTGTTTCAGGTTCCTTGGCAGCATTATGGATAGTAGTTGTTCCTGATGCAAGAGAAGCAGCCATCAGAATATTTTCCGTTGCTCCTCTTGATGGAAAATCAAGATTTATGGCTGCCCCTTTTAATCTTTTCTTCTGTCCTTTTATCTGAGAATTATCTGCTTTAATATTAACATATCCGTGTTCTATGATGTTATCTGCTCCCATCTGCTCAAAACCTTTAAGATGCATATCTATCTGTCTTGAACCGATATTGCATCCTCCCGGAATTGCGACTTTTACTTCTCCGAATCTTGAGAGAAGAGGTCCAGCCACAAGGATTGAGGCTCTCATTTTCCTTACAAGTTCATACGGGGCTTCAAAGCTTTTTATGTTATCCGGATTTATTTCGATGCAGTTGCATGTTTTATCCAGACTTACCTTTGCTCCGAGAAGTTCAAGGACTTCCGCCATTGTCAGTACGTCGTCAATAATCGGTACATTTTTCAGTATGGTTTTCCCATTCGACATTATTGAAGCTGCCATTATTTTTAATGCCGAATTTTTTGCACCGCTTACCCTTACTTTTCCGGAAAGCCTGTTTCCGCCTTTGATTATATATTTCATTTAAACAGACCGAAATTACCTTTGTAAAATTTTAAGATTTGATTATAACAAAATAATTGATTTATAAAAATAAAGCATAAAAAAGGTGCAGGCACTTTGGGCACTTTAATTTTTCATTAAAATTATTATGAAACCTTATTTAAAATCAAGGTCCTGAATTATCTCAGTAAAAATTTTAAATATATTGGGATCAAACTGGGTTCCGACATTTCTTTTTATCTCTTCCAATGCTGCCTCTTTTGTCAGTGCTTTTCTGTAAATCCTGTCAACAGTCATTGCGTCATAGGCATCTGCAAAAGCAAGTATTCTTGAAAGCAGTGGTATCTCTTCACCTTTCAGGCCACTGGGATACCCGGTCCCGTCCCAGCGCTCGTGATGATAAAGAATATATTCAGCAACAGACTCAAGTTCAGGTGAAGCCATGGCAATTCTGTAACCGACCTCCGAATGTTTTCTCATTATATCCCACTCTTCTTCTGTTAATTTCCCGGGTTTGTTCAGTATTTTCTCATCTATTGCAACTTTGCCTATATCATGCAGCATTGAAAAAAGCTGGAGATCATCCATAATCTTCTGAGGCAATTTCATTTTTTCGCCTATCAGTCTGGAAATATAGGCAAGACGTTCAGCATGCTGTTCTGTTTCCTGGCTTCTTGCATACATTGTTTCCATTATTGAAGAGAGTATTGTATGATGATAGCTTTTTCTTTCAAGAAGTTTCCGTTTGTTCATAAACTCTTCTGCCTCTTTCTCGGCATCTTTTACACTGCCCCCGGCTGAATTTATTGTCCCGTATCCCAGGGCAATGCTGATATATCTTGCTTTTTCCTTTATTTTAAGATTATATTGCTGAACTTTTTCTTCTATCTTATGAAGCAGCAGACATGCATTTTCACGATCTGTTCCAGGTAGGATTATTCCAAATTCATCGCCTCCGATTCTTGCAAGTACATCATTTTCACGGAGACAGCTTTTCAGGATTTTTCCTGTTTCGTTTATGATATAGTCTCCTTCAAAATATCCCAGAGCATCATTAATCAGCCGGACACCATTTATATCTATAAGAATTATGGATAGCGGAAGATATTCTTCTCTGCCAAGTCTGACTTTCGCTTCTTCGTAATATCTTCTGTTATATAAGCCCGTCATAAAATCGTGTTCGTTCATGAATTCTATCTGGAGCTGACGTTTTTTTGAATCGTTTATATCTATTATTATTCCTTCCAGAGCTTCAACATTGCCGCTGTCATCATAAATGCCCTGCCCCATTTCCCATACCCATTTTCTTTCCCCTGAAGCAGTAATTATTTCATATTCAAACTGGAAAGGAATTTTTAATGCAATAACGCGTTCCCATTCTTTCCAGATAATATCCGTATATTCACTGGCTATCAGCTGATTATATGAAAGTTTATTGTTATTTATGAGATCTTCTGCTTTGTATCCTGTAAGTTTAAAACACCCGTCAGATACAAATATCATTGTCCAGTCTCTGTCATATCTGCATCTGTATGCTATGCCGGGCAGATTAGAAATAAGAACTGATTTGCTTCTTTCGCTTTCTTTTAATATATCCAGGGTCTTTTTCTTGTCATTTATATCCTGCAAAATACATAAATGATTCTGGTTTTCCCTGCCGGTCAGATCAAGCCTGGCTATTATCATTTCAACCCAGATACTTGAGCCATCTGGTTTTAAGAAACGCTTTTCCATTGAATAACCTGCAATTTCTCCCGATTTGAATTTTTTAAATAATTTCAGATCTTCATCCAGATCTTCAGGATGTGTAATATCCTTCCAGTCAAGAGAAATTATCTCTTCTCTCTTTCTGCCGAGTATTTTTTCAAGTTCATTATTAATCATAGACATAAAATTAAAATTGTTGACAACAGCTATACCGATCGGAGCCTGCTCGAAAATCGTTCTGAAAAGATTTTCGCTGTCATGAAGTTTTTTACTTACGGAACTAAGTGTCTGATTTTTTAAAATAATAAAATACAGAGCTAATAGTAAAGAAAATATGCTTGTAACAACTATAACGGAATGGGTAACATGCCTGATAATCTCCCTGCTCCATATACTGGCAGAATAATCAACACCGAAAACTGCAATAACTTCCTGTGTATGTGGATCTATAACAGGGATAAAAACATTTATCCAGCTTCCCCATTTGTCAAATGTCGGACCTGCTATGGTATTTTTTTTCTCAGTAAAGGGTGCTCTGACTTCCTCGGTAGCTTCAGGGTAGTATTGTCCGGGAGGAGAATATCCTTCCGTTCCGGCGTCTTCAGAATCTACCATAAAAAATATTTTCCCGTTTATTAATGTATATAAATATGCAAAGTTAACACCTTCATTTGTTTCTTTAAACGATTTTATGCTGTTTTTTAATTGTATGTATTCCGGTTTTTCAATATCACTGGAATTTACATCAAGTTTTTTTATGAGATCTGTCTGCAGGAAAGCTAAGGCAGATTCAGCAAGGCTGATTACATGATTTTCAGTTGTTTCTTTATAGCCTGACCATTCAACATATATGTAGAAACTGCTTATAATAAGAAAGGCAATAAATATAATAATAAATATAATTCTGATATTAATTAATTTCTTAATACTTTTCATTAAATTAAATATTAATATTATTAGATAAGAATTATTATATATTAATAAATAATTTAATAAAAGTATTTATTAAACTTAATATCTTCCAAGATCCCTTAAGGCTGCAGTCGCCATCGCTATTTTTTTTGTTTCTTCTGTTATTTCCTGGATTATATTATGTTCCTGTTTAAGCTTTTCGATATCATTTTTTTTGTTTTCTTCAGAAGTGATTATGGCAGACTGGGTAATGATGTTTGCATTATCTCTTATGAACTGGAGATAGCCTTTACCCACTGCAACAAGAATTATGTTTTTTTCTTTTACAATTTTTATAATTCCGGTATCAAGAAGACAGATAAGGGGAATATGCCCCGGAAGTATGCCAAGCCCTCCGTCAGCTGAAGGTATTCCCAGATAATCAGCTTCCCCTTCAAATACAGTTTTTTCAGGAGTTACAATACTTATTTTAATTATTTTTCCTTTCATCTGATTTTTCAGCAGCTTCGTTTACATCTTCTATCGTACCTGTATTGTAAAAAAGCTGTTCGGGATAATTATCATAGCGGCCTTCCGCAATTTCCCTGAATCCTTTTATGGTATCCCTGATTTTTACATACTTTCCCTTTATTCCTGTATACTGTTCAGCAACAAAAAAAGGCTGGGAAAGAAATCTTTCTATTTTTCGCGCCCGTGAGACCAGAAGTTTGTCTTCTTCTGAAAGTTCGTCTATGCCGAGTATTGCTATTATATCCTGAAGCTCTTTGTTCCTCTGCAGGATTTCCTGGACCTTTCTTGCAACATTATAATGCTCTTCTCCTACATAACGGGCATCAAGTATTCTTGAAGAAGACTCAAGCGGTTCCACCGCCGGATAGATGCCTTTTTCCGATATGGCTCTTGAGAGTACAACAGTCGAATCAAGATGGGTAAAAGCTGTGGCAGGTGCAGGATCGGTAAGATCATCTGCAGGTACATAGATTGCCTGTACAGAAGTAATTGAGCCACGTTTGGTTGACGTTATTCTTTCCTGCAGCTCTCCCATTTCCGTTGAAAGTGTCGGCTGATAACCGACTGATGAAGGCATTCTTCCAAGGAGGGTCGACACTTCCTGCCCTGCCTGCACGAACCTGAAAATATTATCAATAAAAAGCAGGATATCTTTTCCTTCATATTCCCTGAAATATTCTGCAATTGTAAGACCGCTGAGTGCCACCCTGAGTCTTGCACCCGGAGGTTCATTCATCTGGCCGAAAACAAGAACAGTCTTGTCAATTACACCGGAGGGACAATCGGATTTGCAGTCGGTGTATATAATCCTGGAATAAGACCTATTATATTATTTGCCAGAATAAAGATAAAAAGTGAAAATATAAACGGAAACCATTTGTCCCCTGTCTCTTTGCCCATCATCTGATAGGCAAGATTTCTTTTTGCAAACAGCAAAAGCATTTCGACCGCTGACTGTCTTTTTGAAGGAATAACTTTCGGCCTGAGTGAAAAAAGAGATAATACTATCGAAAAAACTGCAACTGCAACAAACATTGAAACGGTAAGATTTGTAATTGAAATATCAAATCTCCCGATGCTTATATGGACAAGCTCTTTAAGATAAAAGTGATGAAGAATATCCAAAACCTTATCTCCTTCTTCAAAATATCCGGATACAGAACCTCAAAATAAATCACCTGTATAAATATCTTTTAACCAGAGCCGGACATATTTATTTATAAAACTATTTTTTTAAAATAATAATTATATCACTATGATGAAAAT
>DNFX01000256.1:3650-3916 GCA_003486795.1 Actinomycetota bacterium | reverse complement strand
AGATATTCAAGCTGCGGTTCGTTCTTTGGTGTAAGTTTCACCGAGTAAATCTGCCCTCTCTGGCCTACTATCCAATACGGCCTTCCAATTATAAGAGTTATTATTTTACCTGTTCTTGTTACTTTATTTGCACTTTCTTCTTCAATCCTTAGCTTTTCTTTAAGCTGCTCAACGACTGTTTCTAAAGTATTAATTTTATGTTTTAACTCTGCAATTCGGTTCATACTTTCCTCCTGAAATATCTTTTTAATTCACAGCCTAACCAC
>DNFX01000256.1:0-3601 GCA_003486795.1 Actinomycetota bacterium | reverse complement strand
TCTTGCTCCCTGCGGAAACTTCTTGTCCGCGATAAGCCTTGTGCCTCTGTCCTTTGCATAATGAGCAACAACGCATGGAGCTATATCTCCTTTCTCAGGATCTGATATGATAGGCAGATCCCTGTAATTACCTTTCTTATTCATCCGGTTATAAACATACTGTGGTATCCGAACATCAGGTTCATCTTCCATTATATCTTTAAGAGTAACTTTCTTCTTAGCTGTCGGCTGTCTCCATGAAAAAGGTTTCCGGCTTCCAACCAATATCAGTCTTTCTCTTTCCTGAGGTAACCAGATGCTCGCATTAACAGGGCAGAAGACAGATACAAAATAATCAGGAAGCTCTGACATTGCCTCCATAACCACGGGAAACTTTTTCATCCCTGGAACATTTTCAACGATATAGACTTCCGGCTGCTGTATAGCTATATGCCGGAAGAAGTGCAGAAAGAGATCGTCGCCACTTTGTTCTCCGATAATACTAGCAGCAGGAGAATATTTTGTGCATGGATATGTGCCTATCATCACCGGTGCTTTGTTCTCCTGTTTAACCAGTTTCTTTGTTAAATCTATCTGTATGATTTCATGGTCGAAGTTTGCTCTTTGAGTTTTGCAGCATATATCATCAATCTCGAAAGACTGGTTAATCTTTATCCCTGCCTCCCGGAAACCAATATCAAATAATCCGGCCCCGGAGAAATACGAGTTAACTGTTATCATTATTTTTCTCCATACTATTAAAAACCTTTCGCTTGTAGACGCTTAATCTTATGCTCAAGAGACCAGAGCCTAGTTATCAAGGCTTGTTTTGTGTCTTCGTACTTCTGCTCTAGTTTTTCTTCGTCTTCTACATATGGATCACCTTCTTCATAATGGTTATCTCTTACAGCCTTTTCAAAATCTTCAATAAGCTTCTCAGATTCCTTAGTCAACTTTTTCATTTTCCAACTCCTCCTCCAGTTCCTCCTTCTTCGCTTCTTCTTTTTCCTTCTGCAGATTTCTCTGCATACTTGCTGTATTCCCGAAAGCCCAGGGAGACGGGTGATCGAAGTAATTGTTTCTTTGCATATTATCCTCCGGTTAAGGTTCAAATTTATAAAGCTCTCGGTCATCTTCTACAAGAAAGAAATAATAATCAGCAGAAGATGAGCTGAAAGTTTCATTCATATAATCCACTATCCCGTTTGCATACTCAGGATTTATATTTTCAGCAATAAGAATTTCATTTACTGTTTCTAAATCAAAATTACTATGCCCTATTATTTTCATCTGCCCTCCTTACAAACTTACGTCGTATTGAAGATCAATATTATCTGATCCGCATTTCGGACAGGTTAATACTTTATACCCGATCTTCCATGTATGCCAGCACTTCTTGCAACAGTAATCATATTTAATCGGCATCTTTAATCACTCCTTTAAATCGTAAATTATCATCAGATTTGCTCTATGCATTTCTGTAATCTTTGCATCAACAATATGATAGCTGATACTGACAGTATAGCCAACCAGGATACCGAGGCCTAAGAAAATTATGATAAGGCAGATAATAAACCATCTCATTGTTGTCATAAGTTACCTCTTTTTATTTTTATGCAGCTCCATCATTTCAAGAGCAGTCTGAGGAATCGGTATACCTTTACCCGTTTTCACATGGTGCATATAATTTTTAAAATTGTCTCTATCCTCTTTAGACTTAAAGTCAATCTCAAAAGGATAATATTTTTTTCTGCCTTCCTGAAAATCCATAGCTTAAATTTCTCCTTTAATTAAATTGATAGCGAATACTGAATCGATCTGAATTATCACCGAGCAATCCATTATTATTGTTAATAGTATACACTGTAGCCTTTTCTTTTCTTTCTATCAAATAATCTGACATTACAGGATGTGCACAAAAATGTTCATATTCAAAGCTGATATTATTATATATTATTCTTGCACCCCATGAATAGATATCTAAAAAAGGTTTTCCACCAGAAATTAAATTTTCACCGGAAATAAACCATGTTTCTGTGGCCCCATAAGGTTGTAATTCTAACTGCCAAAATTTTAATGTGTAGTGTATTTCAATATCTGTATAAGTAACATTACTATAAATATCTTTACCATATTCTGCATAGAACCCAGGGCCTTCTTCATAAGCTTGCACAAAAGACGAATAAGATATTGTCAGTATCAATATTAGAATCTTGAGATTTAGATATCTTTTCATTTTAAATTTCTCCTGTTATTTTTAATTTCTGTTTGTATCTTCGATGATCTTTAATATATTCTCTGTGTTTCTTCTTGTCATAGTAAAACTTTGTCCCTCCTCTTTCTTCCCTCCGTTTTAAATTCTCTTCGTATACAGAAGGATTGATGATGAAAGAGATCAGCCGCCGGGAGACACTGTACATTTTTGCAAGCTTGCGCTGTGAGATACCGGATAAGTATTTCTCCGGTATCTCTTTTCGCTGTTCATCGGTAAGCTTGATTCTCCGGTCGTGTTTCGTGTGAGCAATTATTATTGATTCTGATTTATAAGGCATAATTATTTTTCCTTTATCTTTCTTCCGCAAAAATAGCAATACACAAATTCGTTCTCTGCAACACTGCCTCTTTTGTATCTAAAGTTAACAGTATTCCCACAGTTTGTACTGTAGTAGGAAGCGCATGGCGAATCAGGAACCCATTCGCAATAATCTTTTTCTTTAATTATGACACTTTCAGCATCAGGAAGAGAAATATCATCAAGAGAACTATTTATAGTCTCCCATGTGATACCGTAGTTACAATCATAATATTTATCAAGTCTTGAGATCACCCACTCGACATCTTCTCTTCTTAATGGTTTTTCTATTATTTTTTCTACCACTATGTCGTGCAGATTAGCAATCTTTTCTCTCGCGGCCTTTTGAATATCTTCTTCATTCCATTCAAGAATAAGAACTGTTTTATCCGTGAGGAGTGCTTTTATTTCATTAAGTTCTGATGCAAGGCAACTGTCAGAGATTTGAAGTTTTGTGAGTAGATTGTCAAGTTTTTCGATTGTATTATCAATTGTAGACATATCATTTCTCCTTATGATTATTTAAAGCGCAGCGCGGCAAAAATAAGTTACCAAGTTTCCCGGTGTTCCTGTCTATATTATTACAGATACCTACAATATCATGGAAAAAATCTGCATCAGGAGCCTTTAGTAATTTCTCAAGGTCAAGCCTGCACCCATTAGAATGAGCAGCAGAAATATCCATCTCTAGTGTAAGCTTGTCGATAGAGCCATAGATATTTTTACTCTTTAAAGCTCTTGTACTGATTTCATTTATCAGTACTCCTTCATGTGCATCGAAAGTAAATTTTACCATTTATTCCTCCATTAACCTTTGTATATATTTTCAGGTTTAATTTCGTTAACTCGTGAAGCAGGACAGTCTTCTCTAAGTTTCCCGCAGAGTTTACAATCCTGCTCTTCTCTGCGGTGAATGTATTCTTTATCGCACTCGCAATCCCAGTAATCAGAATTTGTATGTATTCCTGTAAATTGCCAACAATATCTCTTTTCAACAGTTTTAAGTATAACCCAGAAGTCCTCATCAAGTTCTGTGTCGAGTGAAACATT
>DNFX01000295.1 GCA_003486795.1 Actinomycetota bacterium | reverse complement strand
TTTGCATGCAATGCAGCAGTAGCAATTTGTGAAAATCCCGGCAAGGCTTATAATCCTCTTTTTATATATGGTGGAGTCGGGCTTGGCAAAACCCATCTTTTACACGCAATAGGCCAGTACACCAACCAGCTTTTTCCTGATATGAGGGTTAAATATGTTTCTGCTGAGCAATTTATCACNNNNCCAGGAAGAATTTTTCCATACATTCAACGCTCTTCACAATACAAACAGACAGATAGTTTTAACAAGCGATCGCGCACCCAAGGAAATTTCTTCCCTTGAGGACAGGCTCCGTTCCCGTTTTGAGTGGGGCCTTGTTACCGATATCACACAACCGGACCTTGAAACAAGAATAGCCATACTTAAAAAATACTGTTCAAGAGAGAAAGTCGGAGTTTATATCTCTGATGATATTTTCACCCTGATAGCAGAAAACTTTACTTCAAATATAAGGGAGCTTGAAGGCGCGCTCACGCGTGTCATAGCTTTCTCATCTTTAACAAAAATTGTCCCCAATTTTGAAATAGCGAACAAGATTTTAAAAGATATTCTGCCTGATAATAAAGAGATTATTATAACAATATCAAAAATACTGAAAGAAGTTTCAAAATATTATTCTGTTTCTGTAAGCGATCTTGCAAGCTCAAAAAGAAGTGCGCTTATCTCGCACGCCCGTCATGTCGCAATGTATTTATCAAGAGAGCTTACAAACACATCTCTCCCGAAAATAGGCAAAGATATTGGAAACAGGGATCATCCCACCGTAATTTACGCTGTCAACAAAGTATCTTCTTTATTAAAAACCGACAGAAATGTTTATAACGAAGTACAGGAATTAACCAATAAGATAAAAAGCTCTGTTTAAATACTGTATAATTTTTGTATAAAAAAATTTTTTTATTCGTAATTATTTAAATCATTTTGTCAGATATTTTTCTGATTTTACTTAAATAATATTTTTTTAAAATTATTTCTGTTTTTATCTACAAAAATAATTACTTTTTTAAAAAAGATTTTTAATTTATCAGCCATAAAATACAGGGCATTTTATTTTTTTGAACACTTTAGACAGTTCATTAATATTATTATTTATATTTATATAAATTATTAAAAATACATTAATAGTTGTAAACAGATGTTGAATGCAAAGATTTTATTTTTTGGGAATTTTTTTTATTTTAATATAAAATATTCTTGATTCTGATTTTTAAAATATTTATTAAATACTTTAAGAGGTTATTATGAAATTTGAAATTACAAAAAACGAACTCTTAAATAAGCTTAATTTTGCCAGCAGAGTTGCAACATCAAAAAGCCTTATTTCTGCTTTAAGCGGTATATTAATAGAAGCAGATGATATGCTTCATATATACAGCACAGATCTTGAAACAAGCATAAAATCCTCTTTAAAAGCAAATATAATCGAAAAAGGCAGAGCAGTTGTTCCTGCAAAGGTATTTATCAATATATTAAGGAACTTCCCGGAATCAAAAATTTCCGTTGCTCTGGATATAAACACAAATCAGCTTAAAGTAATGTGTGAGAAAAGTGTTTTTAATCTCAATACATTTGCAATTGATGAATATCCCGAATTTCCGACAACATCAGAAAAAACCAGATTTAAAATCGATTTTGACATATTCAGGAAATTATTAAACAAAGTCATAAAATCAGCATCAAATGAAGAAAGCAGAGCAATTCTTACCGGAATACTTATAGAGGTTGATAACTCCTCACTTGACGGGGAAGACAAGTCGTCATCAAGCTATATCAAAATGGTCGGAACTGACAGCTACAGGCTTGCTTTTATTGAAGAAAAAATTGATTATTCCGGAGAGCCTATAAAAGTTGTTGTTCCGAACAAAGTTCTGGACAATATTGTAAAAAGCGATTATACGGGTAAAACCGCTGAAATAAATATTGAAGAAAACCAGATAAGCTTTTCTTTGATAAATGAAGACGGAACAGAAACACTGATAATTTCCAGGCTCCTTTCCGGAAAATTTCCAGAATACAAACAGCTTATACCAAAAGAATTCAGACACAATATTATTCTTGAAAAAGACAAGGTAAACGAAGTTATAAAAAGAACTTCTTCCATATCCCAGGATAATATACCGATAAAGATAGAGATAGGGGATGGCAAAATGTCTGTTTCGATGAATATAAAAGAGATAGGAAGCTCCAATGAAGAAATAGACATTGCTTATGCAGAGGAAAAAATAGAAATAGCATTTAATCCTTATTTTCTTCTTGAAGGCATAAATATGCTCGATGAGGAAAAATTTATTTTTTCAGTAGAAGAATCTTTAAAACCAGTACTTCTTAAAAATGTAAAAGCAAAAAACTTAATTTATCTTTTGATGCCGATAAGAATATCCTGACAGACTGTCCAGACTTTTTTAAAAACAAAAATAATCATGAAAACTATTGAAAAATCAGATATCTGTATAATAGGCCCGGGAAGGCTGGGCATGACTCTCGCCTATTGTTTTTCCCTAAGCAGAAACGATACCGTTAATCTTGTAGCGGTATCTGGCAGAAGAATAGAATCTATAGACAAGGCAAAAGCACTACTTGGAAAAACAAGCAGCAGAACTGTTTTTCTTGCGGACAATGCAGAAGCTGCACGCAATGCTAACTGCATAATGATATGCACGCCTGATGATACTATTAAAACAATATGTGAGGAAATATTTGAAAAAAAGCAGGTCAGCGGAGAAGGAAAGACAGTTGTCCATTTCAGTGGTTTGAAAGATCTTGATGTTCTTGAAAAAGCAAAAGCTTCCGGCGCTTCTGTCTGCTGCATACATCCCATGAAGTCTTTTGCAAATTATCTTGATTCAGCAAGTACCATAAAAGGCACCCTTTTTGGTGTTACTTTTGACAAAAAAGATAAAACGGCGGTTTTTACAGTTAAAAATATAGTAGATTTTCTTCAGGGGAAAAGTGTTTATGTTGAAAACAGCTTTAAGGCAGTTTATCATGCATGTGCATGTATTGCTTCAAATTATCTTGTCGGACTTTTAAGCATTGTTGAAAAAATGGGGAAAGAAATAGGAATTAAGCCGGAAATTTTTATGGAAGGAATTTTAAATCTGTCTCAGGGAACAATTGATAATATTAAAAAATTTGGTACCGGTAATTCGCTGACCGGGCCTATTGCCAGGGGAGACACAGGCACAATAAAAACGCATATAGAAAAAATAGAATCCAGAATGAGCAAAAGCTATTCTGATATTTACAAACTTCTCGGGAGATTTACAGCTGATATCGCTCTTGAAAACAAATGGATAGACGGAGATAAATATAACGAGCTTATGGAATTGTTTGTTTTCTGATCCAGACAGGACCTGCATAAGACAGTCCGGTTTAAATAAAAATAATTCTTAAAAAATAATATAATAAAAAATCATATTATTCTGAACTTTAAATATTAATAAAAATTAAACAAATAAATATTATGGAGAAAATATGTCTGAAAGAAAAAAAATAACAACCAGCACACTTCTGGAAATGAAACAAAAAGGTGAGAAAATAACAATGCTTACCTGCTATGATTTTTTAATGGCAACACTTCTTGAAGAAGCAGGTATAGACGTGGTTCTTGTCGGGGATTCGCTTGCAAATGTTGTTCTCGGATATGAAAGCACGATTCCGGTTACAATGGAAGAGATGCTTCACCACTGCAAAGCCGTAACCAGGGGAATGAAGAACGCACTTGTTGTCGGAGACATGCCCTTCATGTCATATCAGACAAGTAGCGAAGAAGCTTTGAGAAATGCCGGGAGATTTCTTAAGGAATCGAATGTAAGCGCTGTAAAGCTTGAGGNNGATGCCGGTATACCTGTGATGGGCCATCTCGGACTTACCCCGCAGTCGGTAAATGTTTTCGGGGGATACGGCCTCAGGGGATCAACAAAAGAAGAATCTGAAAAAACCATAAGTGATGCGAGGAAAATAGAACAGGCTGGAGTTTTTGCAATTGTACTTGAAAAAATACCATCAGTCCTTGCAAAAGAAATTACTGAAAGCATAAGCGTTCCGACCATAGGAATAGGAGCAGGTCCGGATTGTGACGGACAGGTTCTTGTTTCCCATGATATGCTCGGGCTTTTTGAAAGATACAAACCCAGATTTGTTAAAAGATATGCAGATATCGCACAGATAATGAAAAAAAGTTTTGGCGATTATATAAAAGAAGTAAAAAATAAAGAATTCCCCGCACAGGAGCACTCATATTGATCCAGGTAATTAAAAAAAAGGATGAAATAAACAGAATAATCGGAAATCTTAAAAGAGAAGGAAAAACAATAGGGCTGGTTCCGACAATGGGTTTTTTACATGAAGGCCATATTTCCCTTATAGAAAAATCCAAAGAGGAGTGCGACATAACGGTTATCAGCATATTCGTAAATCCGGTACAGTTTGGACCGGAAGAAGACCTTGACAGGTATCCCAGGGATTTTGAAAGAGACAGAAGACTGGCAGAGCAAAAAGGAGTCGATATAATTTTTTATCCGGAATCTGATGAAATGTATGCCGGAAATCATTTAACCTATGTTAATGTGGAAAAAATGGAAAAAATAATGTGTGGAAAGTTCCGGCCCGGGCATTTCAGAGGGGTATGTACAGTAGTTTTAAAATTATTCAACATTATTGAACCCGATAAGGCATACTTCGGACTCAAAGATTTCCAGCAGCTTGCAATATTAAAAAAGATGGTCTCAGACCTGGATATAAAGATACAGATTGCTGAATGCGAAACAGTCAGGGAACCTGACGGACTTGCAATGAGTTCACGGAATTCATATCTGAATAATACAGAAAGAAAAAATGCAAATATTCTTTTTCGGGCAATAAGTCTTGCTGAAAACGAGATAAAAAAGGGGAAAAGCATTGAAACCGCAAGAAGAAAAGCTATCAGAATGCTGAAAGAGTGTGTTTTTGTAAAAAAAATCGATTATTTTGACATAAGAGATCCGGAAGATTTAAAAATCCTGAAAAAACCGGATAAAGAAAAATCAAAAATACTAATTGCCTCTGCAATATGGTTTGGCAAAACAAGACTTATAGATAATAAAGTTGCAGACATCAGTCTCTATGGCTCTTAAAATAATATTTACTTTAAGCTATTATAACTGTATTATTGTTGATTTAATTATAAAGAAAAAGGTTAAAATTGTTATTAAGTGTTTTAAAGAGCAAGATACACAGGGCAACTGTTACGGAAGCAAGAGTCGATTATGTGGGAAGCATTACGATCGACAGTTTTTTAATGGAAAAAGCCGGAATTATGCCTTTTGAAAAAGTAATGGTTGTAAGCATTGATTCAGGACAAAGGCTTGAGACCTATGTTATTGAAGGAGAAAGCAGAAGCGGGACCATTTGTTTAAATGGTGCAGCAGCAAGATTAATAAATAAAGGAGAAAGGGTAATAATAATGGCTTTCTGTCTTCTTGAACCCAAAGAAGCAGATGGTTTTTTGCCCAGAATTGTTCACGTGGATGCAAAAAACTGTTTTAGAGAAAGCGGTTTTGTTCCCGGTGAAGATGAAGAATGCTAATTTTAAAAATTTATGGCTTCTGCCAGCCATTTTCTCATTATTGCTTCTAACTGTGTCATGCAGCAGCCTCGAAGATTTCAGCAGTAATATTTCCGATAGTTTTGCACTTCAGGCAAAAACCATAAATACT
>DNFX01000028.1 GCA_003486795.1 Actinomycetota bacterium | reverse complement strand
AGTCACCATGAGGATGATATTTACCCAGGACTTCACCGACTATTCTTGCACTTTTCTTAAACGGAGTATTATGCTTCATACCCATGTCAAGCATTGCATAAAGTATTCTCCTGTGAACCGGCTTTAAACCATCCTTGACATCAGGAAGAGCACGGCCAACAATAACACTCATGGCATAACTTAAATAACTATCCTGCATCTCCGCTTCTATGCCGATATTCTTGATTTTTCCTCTTATCTCATAAACCATATGGTTTCCCTTTTATAACTTATTTTAAACATCAATAAATGAAACTCCTTTTGCATTCTTTTCAATAAACTCTCTCCTGGGTTCGACTTTATCACCCATCAGAGTTGAGAAAATATCATCTGCAATCAGAAGATCCTCTATTTCAACTTTGAGAAGAGTTCTTCTTTCAGGATCCATCGTTGTTTCCCATAACTGTTCAGCATCCATCTCTCCAAGACCTTTATATCTCTGGATGACATATCTTTTACTCCCTATGCTTTCCAGAACTTTCCTCAGTTCTTCATCTGAATAAGCATAGTGAACATCCTTGGATTCTTTAATCTGGTAAAGCGGGGGCTGTGCTATATAAACGTAACCTTCTTCAACCAGCTTCGGCATATATCTGAAAAGAAAAGTAAGAATAAGTGTTCTGATATGGGCACCATCAACATCTGCATCGGTCATTATTATTATCTTGCCGTATCTGGCATTTTTAACATCAAATTCATCCCCTATTCCTGTTCCCATTGCTGTGATTATTGCAAGTATCTCTGCACTTGAAAGGATTTTATGAAGCCTTGCCTTCTCGACATTTAAAATTTTCCCCCTTAGCGGAAGTATTGCCTGAAATCTTCTGTCACGTGCCTGCTTGGCGCTGCCACCTGCAGAATCTCCCTCAACCAGATAAAGTTCACAGAATTCAGGTTCACTCATTGAGCAGTCTGCAAGTTTGCCGGGAAGCGAGCCCGATTCAAGCATCGATTTTCTTCTTGTAAGGTCTCTTGCTTTTTTTGCAGCACTTCTTGCATGCGAAGCATCTATGCATTTGGCGACAATTGCCCTTGCCGCATCAGGATTTTCCTCAAAGAATTCAGCAAGTTTTGAATTTACAGTAGATTCTACAAATCCTTTTATCTCACTGTTGCCCAGCTTGGTTTTTGTCTGTCCTTCAAACTGCGGCTCTTTGAGTCTGACACTTATTATTGCGGTAAGACCTTCCCTTACATCTTCTCCCTGCAGATTCTCATCCTTTTCTTTTAAAAGACCTGAGTTTCTTGCATAATCATTTACCGTTCTGGTAATTGCTCCCTTGAATCCGCTGAGATGCGTACCGCCTTCAGTAGTGTTTATATTATTTGCAAATGAAAAAATAGATTCAGAATACCCGCCAGTGTACTGCATTGCAATTTCAACTTCATGATTCGTATCCTGATTCTGCATATATATTATTTTTTTATGTATTACATCTCTTTTTTCGCAAAGATATTTTATGAAATCAATGATACCGCCTTCATATTTATAGGTCTCCCTTAATTCCGGCTCCTGTCTTTTATCAACGAAAGTTATTTCCAACCCTTTGTTCAGGAATGCCATTTCTTTGAAGCGGGTTGAAAGAATTTCACTTTTATAATCAATTTCCTCAAAAATCTCTTTATCAGGCCAGAAAGTAATCAGGGTACCGCTGTGCGTAGTCTTCTCTCCTTTTATAAGATCCGTTACAGGATTCCCTCTTTCAAATTTCTGCTGAAAGACAAATCCGTCTCTTCTTATCTCAACAAAAAGCTTCTCAGAAAGAGCATTAACTACAGATATCCCGACTCCGTGAAGACCACCGGAAACCTTATATCCTTCTCCTCCGAATTTACCTCCTGCATGAAGTTTGGTAAGGACAATCTCGACTGCCGGTCTGTCATATTTCTCCATTTTTTTAACCGGAATTCCTCTACCGTTATCTATGACAGTTACGGAATTATCTTTATTTATAACAACAAATATTTTGTTGCAAAAACCCGCCATAGCTTCATCGATACTGTTGTCAACAGCCTCATAAATCATATGATGAAGCCCTCTGGTCCCTGTAGAGCCTATGTACATTCCAGGTCTTTTTCTGACAGCAGCAAGACCTTCAAGAACCGTGATATCTTTGGCATCATAAGTAGAATCTGTCAAAATAATTCACCCGCCTTTTTACAAAATAAAAAGGTAACAAGCCTGACTGCACGCAAAAAGTATTAAACTTATTACCCCAATAAAAAATAATTTGATTTTAATCAAATTTAAATAATCAAAAAAATAATTAATTGGTATTAATTATAACAGATTTGAGCTCAGATTTCACTTAATTTAACTTAAGTTTTAAAAAAAGTATATATGAATTTAAAATATAATTTCAGATAATTATCCTGTTTCTCATTTCAGATCCGGTTTTATTCTGAGTTCAGTTACAACCTCATCATTAAGGAAGCCATTTATTTTGCCTATTATTTCCTGGGACATCATCCCCAGCTCGGTTGACCATATGGGATTAGATGTTGATACAAATAGAATTTTGTTACGCAGCATCTTCGGTTTTGCATGTGACGAGATGTCTTTCCCAACTATGGCAGTCCAGTAATTAAAAAGTTTGTGCTGATTGATTTTTTTTGCTATATCTTTTTTCTGTACATATGTTTTAAGTACATCAGCAATATTATCAGGCTCAGACATTACAACTCAGCACCCTCAATACTTGCAATCAGTAATTCAGCAATATCCATGGCTTTTATTTTTGATTTTTCTTTCTTTAAAGCTCCTGCTATTGTCCTTACACACTGCTGACATGAAGAAACAACTATATCTGCTCCTGTCTCTATTATTTCCTGAGCTTTTATTTTTGCAATATTTTCAGACAGCTGGGCGTTTACAGCTTCAACATTCCCGCCGCCCCCACAGCATTTTGTATTTTCTCTTGAATTTTCAAGTTCTATAAACTCAGTTTGCGGTATTGCTTTTATAATTCCCCTCGGTTCATCATATATTCCTGAGCTTCGCCCGAGATCGCAAGGATCATGATATGTAATCTTTTTATTTATTGGTTTTAAATCAAATTTGTTTTCATTTATAAGCTTGAATAAAAACTGTACTTCATGCAGAACGGTAAAATTCATTTTATCAGCCAGTACAGGTTTTGGATAAGTGTATCTGTTCATTATTCCCTGTGCTATTTCAGGATATATATGTTCCCACATATGGAAACAGGTGGGACAGCTTGAAACAAGATATTTTGCTCCTCTTTTACTGACGCTTCTGATATTATGCTCTGCAAATTCCATAGCATCTTCCTTGAAACCGGCAGCCAGCAGCGGAAAACCGCAGCACCATTCATCTTCACCCATTAAAGCAAAGTCCACTTCGGCTATCTGGAATAACCTTACCATTGCTCTCGGTATCTTGAAGACTCTTGGAGAAAACGATGAAACACAGCCGACAAAATATATTACTTCCGCAGTTTTCTTAACATATTTGTCTTCAGGTATATCAGGAAGCTGATTTATCCAGTCTGTTCTTGACTCATTAGTCTCAAATGATATATTTTTACCTTTTTTTAAGATATTTTTTAAAGCCTCAAGAGATTGGGGATAACGTCCCTCGCTTACAAGAGCCTCTCTTAGGGAAAGCCATATATCTTTTAATCCGAGATTGACAGGGCACTCCAGTTCGCACCTTGAACAAAGCGTACATTGAAAAGCAGCTTTTTCCAGTTCTTTTAATTCATTTTCTGATAATTCCCTGCTGCCGAATATTTTTCCAAGCAGACTATGTTTATAATCCAGTCTCTTCTTCAGCACTGACAATTTTTTGGCAGGAGATACTTCTATGTCCTGACTGCCTGCATAAGCACAGCATAATGGAGTACAGTTTCCACATCTTGTACAGCCTTCAATATCAAGAAGTTCCCCGATGGTGAATTTTTTTGCATCCAATTTATTTTTAACTTTTTGCATAGCCCTGCTCCTTTAAGGAATTTTTTATTTGCAGCCTTTTTTCCATACTGTTGATACTCCCTGCAATTGAACTAAAAATAACATGAGAAAGTTTGCTGAAAGGTATGTATAAGAAAGAAAGCCATACAAGGATTACATGTATATGCCAGAACCATTCATGCATGACCTCCCATATCCTGATACCTGTATCTGGTGCGATTAATTTCAGTATTATTGACAGCCAGTAGCCAAGAAAACCAAATTTTGCTATATAATACGGTGTCTCTTCTGCAAGATATCTTGCTGCTTCAGTAAACCATCCGCTTATAAGTATCAGGGCAATAAAACATATAAGGAGTATGTCAAGACTCTCAAACATTTTGATTTTTCTTTTCTGTACAAATCCTTTAATGAAAGCAAGTATTAACCCAACTGCAATTATTACATTTAATCCGTCATTCAATAATGCAGTCCATCTGTTATCCATGTCGGCAAGCATATCTACAAACCAGTTCATCCCTGTTTCATATCCGAAAAACGGCAGAATCTCAACTGCGAGCCCGGAAAGAATTGAAAGAATAAATAAGAGCAGAAGTCCCCAGAAAAGCAGGGTATGTATAAACCATTTCAACGGATTCTCTCTTAGCAGTTTGAAATGAAAAGCTACGTCAAGAAATAATCCGAGAACAAGCGGCCAGAATTTTCTTGAAAAGAAATTCTTAAAAAACCTTCCGATAAAATACCAGAATTTCTTCCATTTTGACAATATTTTTCTGTCGCCGAATTTAGTGATATTGCCTTCAAAGATAGTTGTTGCTTTAAATACAAGACCACCTATAAGAAAGATTATTATCAGAATATGAATAATCCAGTAATGAATTTGCATACTTACCTCTGTCTTATTATTGAAGTTATATTTAAATAAGCAAGTTCTAAAAATAATAACATATTTAAATTGGTTTTATAATAATTTAAATTCATTATTTTCAACAATATATTTCTCGCATTCATCCAGCTTTATATCTTTTATGTATTCAAAATTGGCTGCAGTTATAAATGTCTGAAAATTATCTTCTATAAGTTTTAAAAGCAAGGCTTTTCTTTCGATATCAAGCTCGGAGAGAACATCATCAAGCAGAAGAACGGGTTTTCTGTCGATATTTTCCTTTAGTACTTCCAGTTCAGCAAGTTTCAGACATATTGAAGACATCCTCTGCTGCCCCTGGGAACCGAAATATCTTATATCCTTACCGTCAATGGTTATTATAATGTCATCTCTGTGCGGACCTGTAGAAGTGTTCTTGGACATTATGTCCTTTTTCGTTCTTAAAATGAGATTATTTAAAAAGGTATCAGAAATATATTTTTCATCTGCAGATCCGGAATAACCTGAAAGGCATCCATTATTTTTAATATACTCGCTTTCAAATACATTGTCTGTTTCAGAATTACTATTATCTCCCTGAAGATCCAATCCTGACCAGCTGAAAACATAAAAAATATCAAAGTTAATCCCTCTGAAGAAATAGCTCATATATTTTAAAAAACTGACTTTTAAAACTTCAAGAAGTTTAAGCCTCTCTCTAATTATTATGGTTCCGTTTTTAACAAGATTTTCATTCCATATATCCATGGTTTCTGCCCGTGCGCTGTTTCCAGAATTAACATCCATTCCTTTTAGAAGACTGTTTCTCTGAGCAAGTATTTTCTGGTATCTGAGCTTTAAATTATAGAAATCAGGATATATTTTGTTTAAGATATCGTCTATAAACTCTCTTCTGAAAACAGGTGATGATTTTATTATCCGGAGATCGTCAGGTGAAAAAATCACCAGAGGCATTTTTTTATATGCAGTCTGCCTGTTTTTTAAAAAGATTTTATTAAACCTCATTCTTATTTTTCCATCTGCGTTTATCTGGTGCTCGACAAGATTGTCCCTTCCTTCTATGTTTACGACTGCTCTTATGACAGAATAATCATTTCCCCATCTTACAATATCACTGTTTGGAACGCTTTTGTGTGACTTGCCATTGGCAAGAAAATATACAGACTCCAGCAGATTAGTCTTGCCTGCTCCGTTTTTGCCCAGAAGCAGTATTAGATGATTGCAGAAGATGAGTTTTACAGCAGAATAATTTCGATAGTTAATCAGTTCCAGAGACTTTATAAACATTGATGTAAAATATTATATATTGTTATATCTCCTTATAAGGGCTGCTCGATAATAATGTCTCCGACTTTGTATTTATTCCCAAAAAATCTTTCAAAAGTTGGACATTTTATTTTCAGCATAAAAAAAATATTCTCATGTCTGTCAAAAAGTCCCTCGAAATTGCCCTGGCCTTTTGAAATTATCAGATCTGATGCGAAATAAATCTTTCTGAATTCTTCAGAACTGTATGGCAGATATGCTGCAGGTATGGAAGCACCGGTAGTTGTTACTTCTACAACACTGCTCATTCCTGTGCTTTCAGCATCTTCAATAGTAGAATCATTTAATGCCGGACCACCCCTGACCGCATAGGTGATTTTTTTTATTTTTTCATAAAGCACATTATCCCTTAAATATTCGATAAATATTCTGTCAAGGACAATCTCCCCGCAATTATCACCAATAAATAATATTTTTTCAGCTTTCACTATCTCATCATACAGTTTCTTTATTGCAGAACTACTGATTTCCTGATTTAGAGCAGTCTTTAAAATATTTTTTATTATCTTGCTGCTTATATGATTTCCCTGCTGCATAACATCTATACTGTTTCCTGCAATAGATATTCTTAATGCTGTTTCAAAAGGAGTGGCTGATTCTCTGATAATTTTCTTGAGATCTGGTTCTGCATCAAGACAAATGCTGTTTATCTGTTTCTTGAATTCTTTATATGGATCTGAACCGGACCCTATCTTCTCAATTATCCTGTTCGCGTCGATATACATTTTAAAAATATTATCATAGCTCTTGTATTTTGATGTAACGCTGAGCGTATGGTCAAGAACACTTGAAATAATATTTTCATCATCAGTGAACATCCTTGCAGAATTAATAAAATGCCTTATCTGGCAGGGAATACAGTCCAAAGGAATCTTCATAATCTAATGCTTTCTGGTTTTATTCATAATTTCAAAATACTTATGTTTTGCATGGATATCTGTCAGGAACATCCGGAGCAGCCTGAGCAGGAGCTTGAGCAGCTTTTCCCAGAGGAGTAGCTTCCTCCTTCTGTTTCGCTTCCTGACTGGCATTTGCATTGCACGGCTGCAAAAACTCTTGTCATATTATTGCTGCCACACCTGGGACAGTTAAGCTTGCCGATGTCTTCATTGTTTATATAATATTCACTTATTTCATTACAATCATTACATTTATAATCTACAAATCTCATTAAAATCCCCCTCTTTATAAAATCAAGTCTTTTTTTTCTTAAGCTGCAGGTTTTGTAAAACCTGTAAAAACTATATTTAATTTTTTAAGATAAAAACATACAATAATTTTCTTTCTTTTTCAATATTATTAATATTCTGCATAAGAGTAACTTTATCAAGAATTAAATAATTACTTAAATTAAATTGATTAAATAAATTGATTTTTAAAATTATTATGTTATATTCTTAACAAAATATATGATTTTTTGAAAAATAAATAACTTAATTTTGTTTA
>DNFX01000039.1 GCA_003486795.1 Actinomycetota bacterium | reverse complement strand
CCGCCACTGTTGCCGGGATTTATTGATGCATCAGTCTGAATGAAATCATCATAAGGGCCTGCGCCTATGACCCTGCCTTTTGCGCTGACAATGCCTGTTGTAACAGTCTGTTCAAGACCGAAGGGATTTCCTATTGCAACAACCCAATCACCTACTTCGAGGTTTCCGGAATCGCCAAAAATTGCGACAGGAAGGTCGTGCTTTGCATCTATCTTGATTAAAGCAATGTCAGTTTTGGCATCTCTTCCTATTACTCTTGCATCATATTCCTTTTCATCGGAGAGTTTTACCTTTATACTTGTTGCCTTTTCAACAACATGGTTGTTGGTCAGGATATACCCGTCTCTGTCAATTATGAAACCTGAACCAAGACTTCTGTGTTTGAATTCTCTTCTCGGTGCATCGCCGAAGAATTTTTCAAAAAAATCATTTCCAAAAAAATCTTTAAAAGGATTTTGCTGACCGAAAAACCGCTCTTGCATGTCAGGGCCTTTGGTGACAGTTGTTGTACTGATGTTTACCACAGAAGGCTTAACATTCTTTATAAGTTCACTTAAACTCGGCAGGCTTTTGTCAAAGGCGTAGGATACTCTTGATACATTCATATTAGCTGCATCGAAACCAGGTTTCTCAGAAGCCAGTTTGGTTTTTAAATAATAAATGGTGCCTGACAGCTAAACGACCAATAATAAAATAACCAAATACCATCTTTTGTTTTTCATACAAGCTCCTCCAGTTATACAGGTAATCTTATGGAAAACAGACTGCCTTCTGACAGTCTGCTATTTACTTCTATTGTGCCTTTATGTATTTCTGCAATCCATCTGCTTATTGATAACCCGAGACCGCTTCCACTTTCTCTTTTTCGAGATTTGTCTCCTCGATAAAATCTGTCAAAAATAAACTTGATATCATTTTCTGATATGCCAGTGCCGTTGTCTTTTATATCTATTTGCACGTAACCGTTATTAAGAAAAGAACATATCTCCACTTTTCCTCCAGGCTGCGTGTATTTTATGCCGTTTTCCACAATGTTTAATATCATTCTCCTGAGCTTCAGTTCATCACCTTTGATCTTTATATCATCCATTTCTTCCATTGTAAGCCCGATTCCTTTGTTATCAGCAAAGATCTTAACATTCATGCAAACATCTGCAATCAGGTCTCTAAGTGAAACGTCTTCGATGTTCATTTTTACTTCTTTTGTATCAGCCTTGGAAAGCAGAAGGAGATCATCTATAATCTCTGCCATCCTGTTGATTTCTTCAAGATTGCTTTTAAGAATATTTTTATAATCTTCATTGTTTCTTTCCTTTCTCAGTGCAACCTCGGTTTGCCCCTTTAATATTGTTAAAGGAGTTTTTAGTTCGTGAGATACATCAATACTGAACTGATTTATCCTTAAAAAGGAGTCCCTGAGCCTGCTTATCATTTCATTAAAGGTCCGTGCAAGCCTGCCGAGTTCATCTCTCCTGCTACCGATATCAATTTTTTCACCGAGATTGCTCAGCGTAATTTTCAGAGCAGCTTTTCTTATCTGATCAACAGGTCGAAAAGCCTTCTTTGCCAAAAAATAGCCGCCTACTATGCTGATTCCTATGGAAGTGGGGATACTTATGATCATTATTATGAGCAGTTTTCTCATAGTTTCATCAAAATCTTCAAGGGATGTGCCTACCTGGACTATGCTCGTTACTTTCCTGTTTCCTTTGTTTTCCACAATAGGTATTGTAATCATTCTCAATCTGGGGTATGTTCTTTCCATTGTTTCGTAAACAATTTCACCATTTAGTACCCTTTCAAGGGTTTTAAAACTTGAAGGCAGGACTTCAGTTTCAATGTCATTCATCTTTGCCCCTATTTTTCCCGAACTATCCATTATTTGAATAAACTTGCCTTTAGGCTTTTTGCCAAGTACATTTTCAAGGTATCTTTCAAAATTTCCGAATACACCTGCATTTTGGTTTTCAGTCATGGAGGATGATAATATTTCAGCAATTGATTTTATTTTTTCGTCAATACTCTTTTGAAGACTGTTTCTGAAATATATGTATACTCCACTGGAAAAAACTGTAAGGATCAAAGTAAGTATAAGACCGTACCATAATGTAAGTCTCCATTTTATAGGTAAGTTAACTTTTTTCATTTTCTTCTTTCAAAATATAACCAATACCTCTTACGGTGTGAATATACTTCTTCGATGTTAAAGATTCCATCTTTTTTCTGAGAAAATTAACATAAACATCTACAATATTTGTTGAATCATTAGCATTTTGCCATGCATATTCCGCAATTTCTTTTCTGGATAAAGGTTTTTCATTATTTTTTAACATGAATTCCAATATCATATATTCTTTATCTGTCAACTCCACTTCTTTCAGGGCTATACTCAATTTTCTATTATAGGGATTTAAAATCAGGTCTTTGTACTCGAAGATATGGTTGTCGGTTTTCCTGCTTCTTCTCAACAATGCCCTTATTCTTGCAAGAAGTTCGTCAAAGGAAAAGGGTTTTGTCAGATAATCATCACTGCCTGTATCAAGGCCTTTTATAACATCTTCTTTTGAAGTTTTTGCTGTAATAATAAGTACTGGTGTATCAATGCTCCGGGCCCGCATATTTTTTAAAAGTTCGAGTCCATCAATTTCAGGTATCATCAGATCGAGAAGGACAATATCATAAATATGTTCATTCAAGAGCTCAAGTCCTTTTCTGCCGTCGTAAGCAACTTCAACATTGTAGCCTTCTTCCTCTAGGCCGCTGCTTATGAAATTTGCTACTTTTTCCTCATCTTCTACCAGTAAAATATTCATACTATTTATTATATAGTAAAATGAATTATTTTTAAATATTTTGATAGGGTTTGAATTTACAGCAAATACTTCAGGTGTTGTCAGTCATTAATTTCAACAAGACGCAGATATATTTCTTTTTTAGCCATTTCCTTAGAATCAGGAAGGAAAAACCACTTGTTGATGTATTTTTCCAGGGACAGGGCATATTCTCTGGCAGACAAAGGAACCTGGCCAACCCAGAACCAGAAGTTTATTGCATAGCGTGTTAATTTATCGGAATCCTGAACAATCTCATCGTTAATTGAAAAGGCTTTACCTCTAGTGTCATGGCCGTCAATAATTTTGAGTATCTCATCTGTCTCTGCTTTATCATAGTCAATTTTACTTAGAATATGTCGGGCTATCCTTACGCTTTCTTCTTCATGGATTCTGACAAAGTTTTTATCAGGGTCAGGGAGACAGACCTTTCTGATAATTTCTTCTTTAACAAGGCTCCAGCCTACATCATGTAGAATCATGGCAGGTATCACCAGGCGCCTTTCTGCTTTTTTGTATATATTTAGGAGTCTGAAAGCAAAATCTATTGCATTCAGAGTATGTATTTCATTGTTTCTGATTTGAAGATAGGGTTTTGCAAGATTGATAATTTTTGATTCTGTTTTATTAAGGTGTGATGTTTTCTGATCTTTATTAATCATGTTAATCCTTTAAATCCTGTTTTTTTAGGGAAAAAATATCATTTCATTGTATTAAATGGATAAAATCCATTGCACATTTATACATTTAACTAAAGTTTCGCACTTAATTTCTCATCCAAAATATTCCATAATACCTTGAAATAACATGCTATTTAANNTGTCTTATTTACTTTCATCTTGCAATTTCTATTACTCAGGGTTTATCATTTCTCAAGAGGTATTTGTTATGAAAAAAAAGATCAGATTTTCCTATATCCAGGAACCCCTTTTCGAAGAGTTTAAAAAAGATATTTGTTATGTATGCCATAAGTGGATTAAAAATGAAGAAGGGTTGAACGTTGGTAAGGGGTTATGGAGACATTTGAAGTGCAACCCCATTGATCCTGAATTTTTAAAGAAATATCAGATTTGATAAACTCCATAACAATCAACAGCAGTAGTCTACTCCTTAACAATTTATCCCGAAGGGAGAGCCCATAGGGTTAAATAATCTGTTCTTTCAATGTAGTTGCAGCTTCTTCGGGTGTAATGGAAGTAACATAAAATTCGTCTTCCCTTTTATATTTGGAGGATTTCTGGTCCATGGGGAGGATTT
>DNFX01000185.1 GCA_003486795.1 Actinomycetota bacterium | reverse complement strand
GTATTTATTACAGGAAGAAGCTTTTCGTTTGATATAACCTTATCAAGCCTTGTTTTCTCTACATTGAGCATTTTTCCCCAGAGAGGCAGTATTGCCTGAAACTGTCTGTCTCTGCCCTGCTTTGCGCTGCCGCCCGCAGAATCACCCTCGACTATGTAGACCTCGCATTTTTCAGGATCTTTCTCGCTGCAGTCTGCAAGCTTTCCAGGCATTCCTGTGCTTTCAAGAAAACTCTTACGCCGTGTAAGCTCTTTTGCTTTCCTGGCAGCAACACGGGCACGCGCCGCATTTATGACTTTCTCAAGAATCTTATCAAGTGTTGAAGGGTTTTCCTCAAAATACGCTGTAAGATGCTCATTAACCAGAGACTCGACAATACCCTTTACGTCCGAGTTTCCAAGCTTTGCCTTTGTCTGTCCCTCAAACTGAGGTTCCGGTATTTTTATGGAAATTACGGCTGTAATCCCTTCACGCACATCCTCGCCGGAAAGTGTCTCTTCAATCTTCTTCGCGAATTTGGATTTTTTAAGAAAGTCGTTAAAAACCCTTGTCAGTGCTGATTTTAATCCCGCAAGATGTGTGCCGCCTTCCCTTGTATTTATATTATTCACAAATGAAAAGATATTTTCTGTGTAGCCGTCATTATATTCAAGGGCAAGTTCTACTTCTGTGTTATCCCTTGTTCCGGTTATATAGAGCGGTTCCTTGTCAATTGTTATCCTGTTTTTATTCAGATAGCTTACAAAGGATTTTACGCCGCCCTCAAAATGAAACTCATGTTCTTTTATGGTTGGAAGACGTAAATCCTTTATCGAGATTTTAAGTGATTTATTAAGAAACGCCAGCTCCCTGAGCCGGTTTGAAAGAATATCAAAACTGAACAGGTTTGTTTCAAATATACTCATGTCAGGTGAAAATCTGACAACAGTTCCTCTTTTATCTGTATCTCCGATTACCTCTACGCTTTTGTCAGGCACGCCTATCTTGTAGCTCTGAAAGTAAACTTTACCTTCCTTGTGAACTTCAACCGACATCCATTCGCAGAGAGCGTTTACGACTGATGCGCCGACTCCATGAAGACCGCCTGAAACCTTATAGCTGTTTTTTTCGAATTTTCCGCCGGCATGCAGCCGTGTCATAACAACTTCAAGGGCGCTGACTTTTTCTATCGCGTGAATATCAACAGGTATACCCCGCCCGTCATCTGTAACCTTTATTACATTTCCTTTTTCTATTTCAACTTCGATATGGGTACAATGACCTGCAAGCGCTTCATCAACGCTGTTATCTACAATTTCATATACAAGGTGGTGAAGTCCGTCCGGGCCTGTGGAACCGATATACATTCCAGGCCTTTTGCGCACCGCCTCAAGACCTTTGAGGACCTGTATATTTTGAGCTGAGTATTTGTCATCCATTTTTTCGTTTACCTGATATTATTTGAATTATAAGCAATACCGGAAAAGTATATATTTTTATCTTGCAAATAGCAACTCTTTCATAATAAACTTTGCCGGCCGGAAAGTCTGCGCTGATGCGGGGACCTTCCAGTAAAAGAGTCTTTCATTTTTAATAAACCTGTTATAAAATAAAACTGCTTAATAACCTGTGGATAAATGCGGGATAAATATGGAGTTTTTGGAAAAATTTTATATTATTTGATATTTTTCCGTTTAAAACAGGGTTATTTTTAAATAATTACTTATAATATATAGATTTATTTAAAAGTTTTATAGTTTATAAAGTTTTATATAAAATTATTTTTTACATTTTTTTGATTATCAATTATTAAAAACTTTGTGGATAAGTTGTTGATAACTTCTGGAGTATTAAATGGAATCATGGAATTATGAAATTTTCTGGAAAGAATCAGTCAATCAGATCAGGAATTCCATATCAAAAGAAGAATATACAATGTGGTTTAATAATATCACTTATTGTTCTTCTGCGGAGAACATGATTGTTCTGTCTGTACCTTCAAATTTCTTTATGGATCAGATCAAACAGCGCTACCTTACCATGATTACAGACACAATTGAAGACCTGTCCGGCAACAGGATAGCTGTATCATTCACTGTCAAAAAAAACATATCAGAGAAAAGTTCATCCTCCCATGTTGAAAAAACACCGGTTAAAAAGACAGAGGATGAGAATCCCAAAAAGCATCCTGATTTAAGGGAAGATTATTCATTTGAAAATTTTGTTATAGGCGAGAATAACTCGTTCGCGGCAAATGCAGCACTTGCCATCTCCAACAATCCCGGAAAAGCATATAATCCGTTCCTGATATACGGCGGTGTCGGACTGGGGAAAACACATCTTCTGCAGGCGATTGGACATACCATATATGAAAAGTCGGAAGCCAGAAAAAAAGTTGTATTTGTTACAGCGGAAAGCTTTACCAATGAATTTGTCAATTCTCTCCAGAAAAACAAACCCCATGTCTTTAAAAATAAATACAGATCTGTGGATCTTCTGCTTGTCGATGATATCCATTTCTTTCAGAACAAGGAGGGTATCCAGGAAGAACTTTTTCATACGTTTAATGCTCTTTACGGTTCCAAGAAGCAGATGGTGTTTACATGCGACAGGCCTGTATCAGAGCTTAAAAACCTTACAGACAGAATGAAGAGCAGATTTGAAATGGGTCTTAATGTTGAATTAAATCCGCCGAACTTTGAAACACGCTTTGCCATTCTTAAAAACAAGGTACAGTCGCTTGGAATAAGCATAGCTGATGATATTCTTGAACTTATCGCGCAGAATATAACATCCAATGTGCGGGATATTGAATCAGCCCTTATAAAGCTGATTGCCTATGCAGAACTTGTAAATAAAAAAATCACCAGGGAAATTGCCCAGCAGCAGCTGATTGATGTTTTTACAACATCAAAGCAGAGCAATATATCAATTGATATAATACAGAAAAAGGTAGCTGAATATTTTAATCTCTCGCATATAGACCTCCGGGGAAGAAAAAGAACAAAGGCAATAGCTTTTCCCCGTCAGGTTGCAATGTATATTACAAGAGAGCTTACAGAGTATTCAACCACAGAAATAGGATCAGATTTTGGAGGAAGGGATCATACAACCGTAATGCACGCCATTCAGAAAATTGAAGGATGCATGAAGTCAGATCCTACCATGGAACCGATCATGAATAATATTATGAGATCCATTAAAGAACAGAGCTCAAAATTCTGATAACCTGTTTATAAAATTCTGATAACTATGATACAATATGAGCGCCTGTGGACAGATGTGGACAATTGTTGATAACTGCCCATAATTATCAACAGGTGCAAGTTCTTTCAAAGTAAAAAGTTATATGTGTTATGCACATTCAAGGTGTGCTTATTATTATGATTATTAAAATTTATTATATATTAATAATAAAGAAAACTAATTTCTGGAGAAAATTATGAAGTTTACCTGCAGTAAAAACGCTATTCTTAATGAAATATCAATTGCACAGGATATTATATCATCAAGAAACGCATTATCCATTCTTTCAAATGTCCTGATTGAAGCTGACAACAACGCACTTACTATCAAGGCAACAGACCTTAAAGTAGGATTTGAAACCAAAATACCTGTGGCAGTGGATAATCCCGGAAGCACAACAGTCTACTGTGATAAATTTCTTGGAATACTCAGGGCAATGCCTGACGGAGATATAACTTTTTCTGTTGATAACCAGAAGCTTGATATAAGATCTTCTGACAACAATATCAATTTTCAGCTTAAAATTATTGAAGCAGAAAAATTTCCCGCCCTGAAAAATGTATCAGATGACAGCTATTTTTCAATTGCTCAGAAAGATTTCATTGAAATGATTAATCAGACTATTTTTGCTGTATCTGATGATGAGACCAGATATTTCATGAACGGTGTATTTCTTGAGGTACAGGATGGTAAAATTATAATGGTTGCTACAGACGGCAGAAGGCTTTCACTTATTAAAAAAGAATTTGAATCGCCGCTTGATAATTTTGAAAGCATAATAATACCTGTAAAAATACTCGGCCTTATTAAAAAACTAGCGTCTGGAGAAGGAGAATTTCTGCTTTCTGTTTCTGAAAAAACACTTTTTATCAAATTCGATGACAATAAAATATATTCAAATCTTATTGAAGGGCAGTTTCCAAACTACCAGAGGGTAATCCCTGAAAAACAGGACCAGGTTGCCATTATTTCTAAAAATGATTTACTTTCAGCGCTCAGAAGAGTTTCTGTTCTTGCAGAACAGAAATCCAAGCGGGTATTCATGAAAATATCTGAAAACAGAATTGAAATTTTCACTGAAGAGACAGAAATAGGAACAGCAAGGGAAATACTATCCTGCGAATACAGCGGACCGGAAATTACAATGGTTATAAATTACATGTATCTGCT
>DNFX01000164.1 GCA_003486795.1 Actinomycetota bacterium | reverse complement strand
AAAACTGAGGATAGGTGTAAATATAGTTATGGATGTTACCGGTATTGAAGAAAAGATAAAAAAAGCTAATCTTGTTATTACAGGAGAAGGCGCATTCGACAGGCAGACTTTTTTTGGAAAAAGTGCTTTCGGTGTAGCGACTCTTGCTAAAAAGCATAATATACCCATAATAACCATAAATGGCGCTGTTCTATCGGATAGAAAAAATATGTCAAGGGAAAACAGTGACCTTTTTGCTGGAAATTTTTCCATTATCAATAAACCTATGGATCTGAACGATGCTATAGAGAATGCTGCCGAATTACTATATAATGCTGCCAGGGAATTAATAAACTTTTATCAGAAAACCATTAAATTTAATAAATAGATGATTTTAATAATATAATAATTTCAGGAGGCCGGATTGAAAACAATAGGAAATATTGAAATAAAAGGATTAAAAAAGATAAAAACAGGGAAAGTAAGAGAAGTATTTGAAGCCGGAGACAATCTGCTTATTGTAACTACCGACAGAATCTCTGCTTTTGACTACGTCCTACCCTCACTTATACCGTATAAAGGGATACTTCTTAATCAGATTTCTTTATTCTGGTTTAATTATTTAAATCAGAAAATTAAAAACCATATTGTTCAGTCTGATTTTGATAAATTTCCTGATGAATTAAAAAATTATGAAGAGATACTCAGGGGAAGATCGGTCATGGTGAAAAAGCTGGATATACTTCCTGTAGAATGTATAGTAAGAGGTTATATCACTGGTTCTGCATGGAATGAATATCTTGAAACCGGTAAAGTAGGGGACGAGAAATTACCTGCCGGTCTTGAATTCTGTTCAAAATTCCCTGAACCTATTTTTACACCTACAACAAAAGAATCAGAAGGTCACGATATGCCGCTAAGCTTTAAGGAAGCAGCTGAAAAGTTCGGAAAAGAAATAATGGAACTTATAAAAGAAAAAAGTATCGATATATATAAAAGTGCTGCAGACTATGCGATTAACAAAGGAATAATAATTGCAGACACAAAGTTTGAATTCGGACTTGCAGAAAATGGTGATTTGATTCTTGCTGATGAAGTACTTACTCCTGATTCATCAAGATTCTGGTTTAAAGATGATTACGTGGTCGGTAAAAACCAGAAAAGTTTTGACAAGCAGTTTCTGAGGGATTATCTTCTATCATCAGACTGGGATAGAAATTCAGTTCCTCCCGAATTACCAGAGGAAATTATATCAAAAACATCAGAGAGATATATAACTGCATATGAAAATATAGTCGGTAAAAAATTTAAAATCAGCTGAAATAAATCTGTATTTTACTGGGCACATTCCGAGAAGAATACCGGACTTTCAAGCATTTCAACACCTTTGGATGAAAACCAGTATTTTCCTTCAAGAACAAGATCTATCTGAAGAACATAGTTCCCAGACTGAGTGATATCGTTTATAAGAACATCTACTTTTACAGTTTCTCCCGGCTCAACATCTTTTTCGAAAACGCTTCTTGAAGTGCCATCATAGTCATTTGCATCTACATCCTGCCCGTAATAATGATAAGCGACTTTGACAGGATATCTGGAATCAGTTCTCCATGTAAAATCTGAAGTATTTTTTACTTCAATAGTTATTATATTATCTTTGTTTGTGCACAAAAATCCCGGAATAGCCCCTTCTATCTCGGCACCTACTTTTGCATTGTCATAGTCAGTAAGATCTTCTCCTTTGACTGCTTCTACTATCTCTTCTTCAATTTCATCAGAAATCTCAACATCTTTTGTATCTTCAGAGACAACATCATTTGTTCCTGAATCAGATTCTGTTCCCATAAAACATGAGGACGCCATAAATATTATCGAACAAACAAATACCAGTAAGATTAAAGAGAAAGTAACTGATTTCATTTTTTTTACATTTAGTTTCATTTTGACCTTTTTTATAATTTTATAAATAAATATAATGAAATAATTTATAATGAAATAATTATACGAAATTACTAACATAAAAAAGCAAACAGATAAATTCTGTATATCTGTAAATCTCTTCTAAGTCACATGAATTATAAAATAGATTTATATTTTTTTGAATAATATAGCTAAAATTAATATAATAAAAAAACATGGCAATGATATATTAATATTTTTAAATTNNAAATTGTAATCAGAGGTTAAAAATGACAGCACTTGAGATAGTAGGCATAATATCAATAATACTTATATCAGTGTTTTCCCTGATAGGGATAATAGTATCAATTCCTCTTGTAAAACTGCTGATAAGAATAAAAAAACTGGCTGAAAAGCTGGAAACAAGTCTTTTCCCTGTTGTTGATAATTTAAACCAGACTGTTTTAAAGCTTAATAATGAAATTGCAGGTATAAATGAAATCACTCAGAATGTAAGTTCGATAATTTTGCAGCTGGAAAAAGTAATAAAGCTGGCAAGAATATTGGTCACAAGTCCTGTTATAAAAATAATTAGTACTTTTGCCGGTGTAATGCATGCCATGGCAAATGAGGAAAAAAATAAAAAAGAAAGATCCAAGGAGGGTTAAATGAGTAATGAAAATCAAAATAATGAAAAAAGCATTTTTTTGCCTGTTTTTTTCTCAGTACTTGCAGGTTTTGCTGCCGGGGCCATTGTCGGGATGCTATATGCTCCCAAGTCTGGAAAGGAAATAAGAAAAGATATAAAAGAAAAAAGTGAAGATTTAATGGAAAAAAGTAAAAAGAATTATGAAATAATTTCAGATAAGACCAAAGGGTTTGTAGACAAAAGCAAGGAAAAAGTAGCAGACTTAAGAGAAAAAAGCAGTGATTTTATAGAAAAAGGAAAAGAAAAAATAAGTCATACAAAAAATGTAATCAATGAAAAAATAAGCAAGGGAAAAGAAAAAGCAGAAGAAGTCAGTGACTATCTGGAGAAATAATTTAAGGAATAATGATTATTACCCATTTACAGAATAGAAAGTCTATTTTTGATTAGTAAGAAAACTGTTAAAAAAATCTTAAATCTTTTACTTGAAAGTGGCGGGGATTTTGCTGAAATATTCATTCAGAGTAGAATCTCAAACAACTTAAGATTAGATGATAATAAAATTGAAAACGTTTCCAGCGGTTATGAAACAGGCTGTGGCCTGAGACTGATATATGATGACAGTACATATTATGCTTTTATTGATTCTGTCGATAAAGACAGGCTGATTGAAAGTGCCAATGTAGTAAAATCAGCCATCAACGGTTCAAAGAAAATAAATGTTTTAAATCTTGAGAAGAGAAAAAGCAATTATATTACGAGGGTTATAAATTACCCTAATCTTGTTGACCCTGATGAAAAGGCAGGCTATCTGCTTTCTGCAAATAAGGCGGCAAGGGAAATTTCTTCAAAAATAATGCAGGTGACTTCTGTAATAAATGATATACAGGAATATGAGCTCATTGCAAATTCAGAAGGCTATTATTCCGAAAATAAATCTGTAAAAACATTTATGGCTGCAAACGCAATTGCAATGAAATCCGGCGAAATCAGAACTGGTTATAAATCATATGCCCTCACAAGGGGAATGGAAATTTTTACAAAAAAGAAACCTGAAGATATTGCAAGACAGGCAGCGCAGATAGCAGTCAGAATGCTTGATGCTGAAAATGCGCCTACAGGAGCAATGCCGGTTATTATAGGTCCGGGTTTTGGTGGTGTGATTTTCCATGAAGCATGTGGTCACAGTCTTGAAGCTGACGCAGTTGTCAAAGACGCTTCTGTTTTTAAAGACAAAATAGGCAAGAAGATCGCATCTGAATGTGTAAATGCCATTGATGATGCTACCCTGAAATACCATTGGGGCTCATATAAATTTGATGGTGAAGGATATCCTTCAAGGAGAAATCTTCTGATAAAGGAAGGTATACTTTTATCCTATCTTACTGATTATAAATCTGCAAAAAAAATGAAAACGGCTCTTTCGGGAAATGCGAGAAGACAATCTTACAGGGATATACCTTATCCGAGAATGAGCAATACTTTTATAGATTCAGGCAGGGAGAATCCGGAAGATATCATAAAAAGTATTGATAGCGGCATATACGCAAAAGAGTTTGCAGGCGGCCAGGTAGATCCTGCTACCGGTGACTTTGTTTTTGGTATAAGTGAAGGTTATATTGTTAAAAAAGGAACGCTATGTGAACCGATAAAGGGAGCAACATTAATCGGAAATGGTCCCGAGGTATTAAAAAAAATTATTATGGTTGGTAATAATCTTGAATTCTCTCCTGGTTTTTGTGGAAAAAACGGCCAGTCTATCGCCAATGAAGTAGGGCAGCCTACTCTTCTTGTCAGTAGCATGACAGTAGGAGGGACAGAAATATAGTGGAAAAAAATCTATGTCTGCCAGATGGAAGAAGATTAATTAGAAAAGCTGAAAATATATCTTTATTTTTTAAAGATATGAATGTTGATGAATTTGAAATTTATATATCTGCTTCAGTTAATAATGAAATTGAGGTGTTCAACCAGTCGGTTGAATCTCTTTCACATTCAGATACCAGTGGTGTCGGAATAAGGATATTCAAAAATAAAAGAGCAGGATATGCGTGGGTTAATTCATTTGAAGATGACAAAGTAAAAGACTGTATCAGCAAGGCAGTATTAAATGCAAAAGCTGCCGGTGCTGATGAATTTAATGGAATTCCCAAAAAAAATGAAGGCAGATATCCTTTATGCGAAAATATAGAGAAGTTTCTTTTCAGCGAAGATTTCCAAAAATTTTCTGTTGATAAAAAAATAGACATGCTTAAAAACATTGAAGTAATATCCAGAAGAAAAGATAAAAGAATTATCGGTGTAGATTCTCTTAATTATAGTGACAGCATTAATGAGACAGTTATTTTAAATTCTTCAGGATTCAAAAAAGGATTGCTGCAGACCAGTTCTTTTGTTTTTCTAAATCTTATTGCTAGAGAAGATGATGATACTTCAACAGGTTTCGGTTTTGCTTACGGCAGAGATCCCGGAAACTTTAATCTGGAAGAAATTGCAAATGAAGCAGTTAGGAGATCCACTATGTTACTGGGAGCCAGAAAGATAAAATCTAAATCATCTACTATCATACTCGATCCTATATCTGCATCGCAGTTTCTTGGTGTAATTGCTTCTGCTGTCACTGCTGACGCTGTTCAGAAAGGAAAGTCTCTGTTTAAAGGTAAAATAAATGAGAAAATATTTGATATTGATTTAAATATTTATGATAACGGAATAATGGAAAACGGATTTTCATCAAAACCCTTTGATGCTGAAGGTATAAACAAAGGTAAAACTGCTGTTTTTGAGAATGGCGAGCTTAAAACATATCTTTATGATTGTTATACTGCAAGAAAAGATAATATGCTGAGCACAGGCAATGCTTCAAGGGCATCTTACAGAACACCACCTTCAGTGGGAATTTCCAACTTTTATATCGAGCCGGGAAAAGCAGATACAAATGAAATAATAAGCAGAATAAAAGACGGCTTTTATGTTATTGATGTGATAGGTATGCATTCCGGAGCCAACCCTGTTTCAGGAGATCTCAGTGTTGGAGCAAAAGGAGTTCTGGTTAGGGATGGAGATATAAGCGAGCCTGTCAAAGAAGTAACAATTGCATCAGATCTTTTAAGTTTCTGCAAAAAGATAGAATATGTTGGGAATGATTTGGAATTTTTCCCATCTGGTGGATTTGTCGGGAGTCCTACAATAGTAATCAAGGATATTGCAATAAGCGGTAATTAGAAATTTTAAATAAATAAAGAGTTAATAGAAATAAATGGCAATCTTGAAATCAGCAGTTTTAGGGATAATACAGGGGCTTACTGAATTTTTTCCTGTAAGCAGCTCTGGCCATCTGGTTATTTTTCCTTATTTTTTTAAATGGGAGCAGCCTTCTCTTTTTTTTGCTGTCATACTTCATCTTGGCACACTTCTGTCTCTTTTAATATTGTTATACAGAGATGCAGTAAAGATAATAAAATCTTTTTTTAAAGGCTTATTTATAAAAAAATTTCGAAAAGATGAGGATTTCAAGATGGCATTATTTATTATAATAGCCATAATTCCTGCTGCTGTAGCAGGGTATCTTGTTAATGATGTGATAGAAAATCTTTTCTCAAAGCCTGTTTATGCTGCTTTTTTTCTGCTTTTAACAGCTGCAGTCCTTGTTACATTTGAATTTTTTGGCAGAAGAAATGAAAAAAGACATTTTGCTGTAAGAAATGAGGAAAAAAACATAAATTATTTTATAGCGTTTATTACAGGTATAGGCCAGGCAGTTGCAATAATGCCGGGAATTTCACGCTCCGGTCTTACAATATCTTCTTCAAGGATTTTCGGTATCAAAAGAGAAAAAGCTATAAGATTTTCATTTTTGATTTCCATTCCAGTTATTTTTGGTTCTTTTATTCTTGAATTTGTTGATTTTTTAAAAACAAGAGAAACATCAGTCAGTGATATTTCAGTAATACCATTAATAGTGGGTTTTATTGCGGCTTTTGTTTCCGGATTATTTGCCATAAAATTCTTAATGAAGATATCAGCAAAGAGAAATTTAAATTTTTTTGCACTTTATTGTATTATTCTTTCACTTGTTTTTTTTATTGTTTATTTTTTAAGAAAATAAATTATTTCAGGCAGCAAATAAACAGGAGGTTTTAAAATGAAAGGTGTTATTCTTGCCGGTGGACTCGGTTCACGTCTTTCTCCGTGTACAAAGGTTACCAATAAACATTTACTGCCGGTCTATGACAAACCAATGATATATTATCCGATACTGACACTTGTGAATTCCGGCATAAAAGACATTCTGATAGTTACTGGAGGAAATCATGCAGGCGACTTCCTGAGATTGCTGGGAAATGGGAGAGAATTCGGCTTAAAAGATATAGCTTATACTTATCAGGAAGGTGAAGGCGGTATTGCTGATGCCTTGAAACTAGCTGAAAATTTTGCGGAAGGTGAAAAAATTTTTGTAATACTTGGTGATAATATAGTTCAGGATAATGTCAGCGAACATGTGAAAGACTTTATCAGCCAGCCCAAAGGCGCCAAGATATTCTTAAAAGAAGTACCTGATCCTGAAAGATTCGGTGTTGCTGAAATAAAGGATAATAAAATAATTTCGATTGAAGAAAAACCAAAAAATCCCAAGTCCAATTATGCAGTGTGTGGTCTTTATATGTACGATAATGAAGTTTTTGATATTGCACGGAATATGAAACCTTCAGACAGAGGAGAACTGGAAATAACTGATGTAAACAATGAATATATCAAACGGAATACTATGACATATTCGGTTTTAAAAGGGTGGTGGACAGATGCCGGAACTTTCCAGTCTCTGTACAGAGCAAGTTGTTTAGTTGCAAAAGATGCAGGAGAAAATAACGTTTAAATTTTTTTTATATTTTCAGAATTACAGTAATAACATTTTTTAATTCTGTAATCGGATTTTCTGTTTTTATCTGAAATAATATATATCCATGAATATTGACTGGATTTATTTTCCGGGAGGTAATCCTTTTCTATTATTGCATCCCCTTTTTCATAAGCAGTTCCCAGAAATTTATCACAATTACCGCAATCCATACATTTAAACATTTTTCCCTCTCTATATTGTTTTTTTGATTTTAATTTTCATTTATAATATTAAATGTAAATATATTATATATCAATACTAAAATTAAATATATATATAATATATTATATTTTTTCAAAATTGACTTGATATTTTTGCTCTGTTATTATTAATTGACTGTGAATTTATTTAAAAATCGATTATTTTATTTATGCAGATAGATAAAGAAAAAACGAAAGTCAGAATAAAAACCGACAGCGCTGTTATTGTCGGTTATGTTCATCATATGACTAATGCCAGGCTCAGTGATTATTTTTCTGCCCAGGTAGATAAATTTATCCCCGTTACCGATGCTATTGTTTATCCGATTAATTATTCAATAGATGATAAAGAAGGTTCCCAGAAGCGAGATGTTGTCTTTATAAATACTGATAAAATTGAAATAGTTGAATACTTTTAAGAAGACTTATTTAAATCAGACTCAATAAAATAAAAAATTATATTTACAATAATAATCTGTTTTGTATAAAATTATGTTTTAAATTAATTATAGGAGGGAAAATAATGGTCACAGAATTCAATGATGCAAATTTTGAAAGCGAGGTTATAAAATCGGATATACCGGTTCTCGTAGATTTTTGGGCTGTGTGGTGTGGCCCCTGCAAAATGATTGCACCTGAAGTTGAAAAGTTATCAGAAGAAAAAAAAGGTGTTTTAAAAGTCGGAAAACTCAATGTTGATGAGAACAGAGATACTGCAATAAAATTCAGTATAACAAGTATCCCGACATTACTTCTTTTCAAGAATGGACAGGTTGCAAAAAAACTTATAGGGGCAATGTCCAAAGACAGGATACTTAGTGAAATAAATACATTTATTTAAAAATATGTTGTCTTTAAAATGTGTAGTCTTTTTATAGGAACATCTGGATATTCTTATAAAGACTGGGAAGAAGTTTTTTACCCTGCCGGTGTAAATCAGGCAGGGTATCTCAATTATTATAGTAGGTATTTTAATACTGTAGAGATAAATTCAACATACTATTTCATTCCGGGTTTTTCCATGATTTCAAAAATGGAAACCAAAACAGGAAATGATTTTATTTTCTCGTTAAAAGCACATTCTTCAATTACTCATACAAGGGACGCAGGAAGCGATGATATAGATTCTTTTAGAAAATCTCTGACACCTCTGCGAATAAAAAGAAAAGTGGGAGCTTTGTTGTTTCAGTTTCCTTATTCTTTCAGATTCAGTACCAAAAATCTTGATTATCTTAAATATCTTAAATTGAATTTTAAGCAGGATGAATTTGTTGTTGAGTTCAGAAATAAAGAGTGGATAAGAGATTCCGTTCTGGATTTCTTAAAAACCAGCAATATTGGTTTCTGCAATGTTGACGAACCTGAACTTCCTGGTTTAATGCCAAAAACAGACATAGTTACAAGCAATTGTTTTTATCTGAGATTCCATGGGCGCAACAGGGAAAAATGGTGGAATCATAAAGAAGCTTATGAAAGATACGATTATATGTATTCAGCAGAGCAGCTTCAGGAATGGGTTCCGATAATAACTGAAGCATCAAAACAAAATAAGAAAATACTTGTATATTTTAATAATCATTATAAAGCAAAATCTGTAAGGTCTGCAGAGATTTTAAAAAATCTTTTACTGTCTGAATGATTGTTTCCGTTCTTAATATTTTACTTCACAAATCAGGCTTATTTATATAAAATCATTAAGATATCCAGCAATGATATTACTTATTCAATGGTATTTTTCAATAATTATTATATTTATATCATAAAGAGGTTTTTTATTAATGTTTAAAAAGGTGACAAGCAGCGTAAACTTTGTTGAACTTGAAGAAAGAATATTAAATTTCTGGAAGACAGAAAAGATATTTGAAGAAAGCCTTGATTTAAATAAGGGCAAGGAAAAATTCATTTTTTACGAAGGTCCTCCTACCGCAAACGGAGCACCCGGAGTCCATCATGTTCTTTCACGTGTTTTTAAAGATATTTTTCCCAGATTTAAGACTATGAAAGGGTATTATGTTGCAAGAAAAGCCGGATGGGATACCCACGGACTTCCTGTGGAAATAGAGGTTGAAAAAAAATTAGGTATTAATTCCAAAAAAGAAATTGAGGAAATAGGAATAGAAAAATTCAATCAGCTTTGCCGGGAAAGCGTTATGAAGTATGAAGATGAATGGAAAAAAATGACTGAGAGAATAGGTTTCTGGATTGACCTTGATAATGCTTATTTTACTTTTGAAAATGAATATATTGAAACAATATGGTGGATTTTAAAAAGTATATGGGATAAGGGACTGCTGTATGAAGGCCATAAAATAGTGCCGTATTGTCCAAGATGCGGAACTGCGCTCTCATCTCACGAGGTTGCTCAGGGATATAAAGATGTAGATGATCATACTGTCATAATCAGATTTCCTCTGAAGAATCATGAAAACAGATTTCTTCTTGTCTGGACTACTACTCCGTGGACTCTGATTTCAAATGTTGCCTGCGCAATTAATAAAAATGCAACATATGCCTGGGTAAAATATGAAAATCAGTTTTTATTACTGGATGAAAATCTGATAGACAGTGTTTTTGATTTTACCTCTGAATTCGAAATTACTGAAAAAATAAAAGGAAGCAGTATTATCGGGGAGAAGTATGAACCAGTATATGATTATACTGATGGAAATGATAATGCTTTTAAAATAATTCATGGTGATTATGTTTCTGCACAGGAAGGTACAGGAATTGTACATATTGCTCCTGCATTCGGTGAGGAAGATATGCTTGTCGGCAGGGAAAATAATCTTCCTGTTGTTCAGATGGTTAATGAGGAAGGCTTTTTCAAGGAAACTGTTGAAAAATTTGCAGGAATGTCAATAAATGATGCCAATCCTGAAATAATCAGAGATCTGAAAGAGAGAAAGCTACTCCTGAAGACTCAGAAAGTAACACACTCATATCCTTTCTGTTGGAGATGTGACAGCAGGCTCATATATTATGCAAAAAAAAGCTGGTATATAAATACATCCGGAATAAAAGATAAATTATTAAAGTCTAATGCTGATGTCAGCTGGTATCCTGAACATATTAAATATGGCAGATATGGAAAATGGCTTGAAAATA
>DNFX01000010.1 GCA_003486795.1 Actinomycetota bacterium | reverse complement strand
ACTACCGGGTAGCCGAGTTTTTCTGCGGCTTCAGCCATTATTTTTATATCTGCCCTACAGGCTTCCCCTGAAACTTTTATATTGTATTTTTCAAGAAGTTGTTTTGATTCCCTGAAACTGATCTGCTTCCTGTCCGGCATATATGGCTCCTTGCGTAATTTGAAATGTAAAATTGCGTTCAATGATTATTATGCTCTGATAAGGAATATTTTTCAAACTAATTTTAAATTTAAAAATAAGAAATTATTTTCTTTTATATGATTATTGCAGTTTGTAAAAAATCATCAGAAAGGCAAAAATTATTTATAAATAACCTCGTTAAAATTTATCGATATATATTTGTTATTAAAAATTTTGTTGACAATTCAAATAATAAGAATATACACTAATTATTAAGAATATACTCTAATTAAGGAGGGTAATATTATGAATAAAAAATCAGTATTGCTGATTTTTGCTGTATTATCATTTTTGATGTTATTTTCGGCATGCAGCAAAAATAACAAAAAAGTTGAAAAAAAGGATCAGGGTGTTGTAAATTCATACAATACTCCGGAACAATGGGCAAACTGGGGATCTGTCTTAAAAGCTTTTAATTCCACTACTGGAATAATGGCTCCATCAGATCCCAAAAATTCCGGCCAGACAATGGCGGCGCTTGAAGCTGAATCAAAATCGCCACAGGCGGATACTGCTTATTTTGGAATTGTGTTTGGTATTGAATCTGCCAGAAAAGATCTGCTGGCTCCACTTAAACCTGACTATTTTGATGAAATTCCTTCAAATCTTAAAGATCCTGAGGGCAAATGGTTTGCAATACACCAAGGATCAATCGCTTTTATTGTTAATACGTCAGAATTAAAAGGAATTCCTGTTCCTCAAAGCTGGAATGATCTTCTTGATAAAAAATATGCAGGGAAAGTCGGTTTTCTCGACCCTACACAGGCTGCTGTAGGCTATTCTGTTTATGTAGCGGGGAATCTTGCACTAGGTGGAACACTTGATAACTGGGATCCAGGTGTTAAATATTTTAAAAAGCTTGTTGAAAATGGGCTTATCCTTCCTGCACAAACAGCAACTGCCATGGTTCAACAGGGTGAAATACCAATTCTGATTGATGCTGATTTTAATGGTTATAAACTAAAATATATTGATAATGCACCTGTGGATGTTGTAATTCCCAAAGAAGGTTCAATTTCCATTCCCTATGTAATATCTCTTGTAAAAGGAGCCCCTAATCAGGAGAATGGGAAAAAATTGCTGAATTTTACACTATCTGATGAAGGCCAGAAGCTTTTCACTGAAAGCTATCTCAGACCAATTAGAAACATTAAAATTGATCAGTCAATATCTGAAAAAATGTTGCCGGCTAAAGATTATGAACGGGTTATTTTTCCTGATTTTTCAAAAATGAGGGACGTACAGGCATTAGCAACTGACAGATGGAGATCTGAAGTTAGAAAACAATAATTTTTAAAAAAGAGGTCAAAATGAAATCCACAACAGCTGAAAGTCTGAAAATAATAATTCTTTCTGCAATTTTTCCCATTATGCTTTGTATCCTGTTATTTTGGCCTCTTTTATCACTTGGGTTGAAAAGCTTATCAGGAGAAACTGGCGAATTTACTCTGTCTCTTTATATTGATGTTCTTACAAATCAGCAATATTTCAAATCATTTATCAATACTTTTATGCTTGCCGTGTTATCAACAATTTTTGCTCTTGTTATATGTATTCCAGCAGGAATTTATATCGAAGGAGACCATGGCAAGGATCGGAAACTTCTGGCGGTAGCACTGACAATCCCTTTAAGTCTTCCCGGCATTGTTATTGGATTCTTTGTAATTATTACATTCGGTTTTACCGGGATCGTTCCAAAATTTATAGAAGTATTGACCGGAACAAGAGCATTGAATTTTGCATATACATTTTATGGCATGCTTTTAGGATATGTTTATTTTCAGATTCCAAGAGTTATATTAACAATTCGCGGTGCTGTTTCAAATATTTCCCAGGATGTTATAGATGCTGCCAGAACTTTAGGATCTTACGCTTTTCAAATTTATTTTCATGTCATTCTTCCCAGTTTAAGACCATCTATTGTTAGTGCTTCAAGTTTAAGTCTCGCGACAGGGTTTGGCGCTTTTGGCACAGCTGCAACATTAAGCAGAGGGTACAGGGTTTTGCCACTTGAAATTGCTACTGCATTTACTGAAAATTTCCAGCCAAGACTTGCAGTCGCGATGAGCGTAATTCTGGTTATGTTGACAACATTTATGCTTTTTGGTGTAAACAGGTTCAATGAAAATACTGGTTATGGAAAACCGGAAAAGGGTTAGTAATTATAATGGAAAACACAATAAAAAGACAAAAAGATAAGGTTCAATCTGTTGGGAAATTTTTTGCCTGGTTTTCTGCCATTATTTGTATTGTTCCATTGTTCCTTGTGTTTGCTGTTGCAACTACACAGATATGGCAGCAAGGACCCTGGGCCGGTGGTTTTACTTTTAACTGGCTCATACAGGGTTGGAATGTAATAAGCCCATATGCCTGGTTCAGCATCAAACTTGCTTTTTTTATACTTTTTCTTAATTATTTAATAGGAATACCTACTTCATGGGTTCTGGCAAGAAATCAGTTTCCTGGAAGAAATCTTCTTATTTCTCTTACAAATGTTCCAATTGCTGTACCTGGCATCGCAATGGGTCTTGCTCTTATTATAGCATATCCTCTTCTGCGCAGAAGTGGTTTTTTACTGGCTGCCGGGCATCTTCTTTATACACTTCCTTTTTTTATTGGATCTCTAACCCCGGCACTTTCAGATCCTGGAGTTAGAGATGTAGAATCTGTCGCAGCTACACTGGGTGCAAATTTATATAATAGAATAATTCATGTCATTTTCCCCAAAGTTAAAACTTCGCTCCTTGCGGCTACCATAATGGTTCTTACCCTGTCCCTTGGAGAATTCAATGTCTCTTTTTTCCTGTTTACACCAAAAAGCAAGACGCTTCCAGTTGAATTATATTCGGCATACATTACCGGAAGAATAGAAGTAGCTGCAGCAATTACTTTATGTTTTCTCTTTTTTGTTGTTCCGGCAGCAATAATTCTTGAGCGTCTCGGTGGCGCAAAGGTAGGACAAGTATGAGTATAGCCTCACAGGCCGCATCATTAACGTACGAAAAAATAAGTTACACATATCCTGGAGTAAAGCATGCAGCAATTAATGATATTCAGATTGATGTAAATCCTGGAGAACTTGTAGTTTTTGTAGGTCCTTCCGGATGCGGTAAATCAACATTATTGCGTATAGCGGCTGGTCTTGTTTTTCCTGAATTCGGCAGGCTTCTCATCGATGGCATAGATACTCTTAAGCTGCCAACAGAAAAAAGAAGGATAGGATGGGTTCCTCAGAGTTATGCGCTATTTGAACATTTAAATATTGCTGATAATGTTGCATTCGGTCTTAAAATGAATAAAATTCCGAAAGTACAGCGTAATAAGCAGGTTAAAGATATGCTTAAACTTTGCAGAATAGAGGACCTCGCAGAGAGATCTGTTAGAGCGCTGTCAGGCGGGCAGAGACAAAGAGTGGCTATTGCCAGAGCACTGGCTGTTAATCCAAGAGTGTTGCTTCTTGACGAACCGCTTGCCGCCCTGGATCCTCAGCTCCGAATTGCAATTCGTGCTGATCTTGAATTGCTTTTACGGGAAAGTGGTGTCACAACCCTCTTTGTTACTCATGACCAGTCAGAAGCACTTGCAATAGCAGACAGGGTTGTAGTCCTCCGGGATGGCCGGATAGAGCAGACAGGCTCTCCTGAGGAACTATGGAATAGCCCTGTCAATGATTTCGTCGCAGAATTTTTCAGTAATGCAATTATTGTAAAAGCTGATCCTGTTGACGCTATGACAGCAGAAATTATTCCCGGTCTTAGGTGTAGTCTCAACAGAAAAATTGATCCAGTGAAATCTATCAGACTGGCATTAAGAAAAGATGATTTCACACTATCTGATGATGGTGTAAAAGGGAAAATAAAATACAGTGAATATAATGGCGGTCTTTATCTTATGAAAGTGGAAACTAAAAATAAAATTCTTATTCCGGTCAGTTCCGGTCAGGAGCTTTCAATAGGCTCTGAAGTTCTAGTTAATGTTAAAAAAAATGCATGCATTACAGTGGTAGGAAAATGAAAGGATCATTTAAAATTATAGGATGCAGGGCAGGTTCTCCTGCAGATGGAATCCCTGCATCTGGTTATATGATTAAGGGTATTTCCGGGAATGTTTTAATAGATTGCGGACCTGGAGTAGTGTTAAGTTTAACACATGATGAAATTGAAAATCTCGCAGGTGTAATTATTACACATCAGCATTCTGATCATTGCTTGGATCTGGTTGCGCTATCCTATAATCTTTTATTTCCGGTGCCAAAGAAAAAAATACCTCTTTACGGGCCGCCATCACTATTAAAAACACTTGATACGCTGGATGCTTTATTCGGTATTCCGACACTGNNCTGTCAACTTTAAAAGCGCCTATTGCAATGGCTTTTGATTATGTTCCGGTAAAACCGGGAGATTCATTTAAAGCCGCAGGATATAGTTTTGATACTTTAAAAATGAAACATCCGGTCGAAACTATGGCAATATGTTCAAGAGATTTTATGCTTGTTTATACCGCTGATGGAGCATATACTGCCAGTCTGAAATCATTAAATATTGGCAATAATTGTCTTGTGTCAGAAGCCACCTATAAGGATCATGGAAAAAATGATCTTGATCAACATGGCCATATGACGGCTGAAATATGCGGAACTCTTGCTGAATCAGCAGGGATAAAACAGCTGATTATCACACATCTTTCTGATTATAATGATAGTGCCGGTACAATAAAAACTGCAGGAAAATATTTTAGCGGTGAGATACAAATGGCATATCCGGGACTTGAAATCATGTTTAATGAATAGTTAAAGTACTAATGAGGTTGAAGTTTTAAA